>JAAWGF010000018.1 GCA_022795155.1 Bacilli bacterium
AAAGAGAAGTAAAGGTACTACAAACTAATACTTTTACTTCTCAAAATAAGTCTTTGTAAATCATTTACATAATACAACATTTTTCTTATTTTGTCTATTCCCCATTTGTAGGGAATAAGCATTAATTCATAGATTTTATGTAGTTTTCTAGTTCTGCTATTTTTATTTTCTTACTTAAATTATTGATATAGATTTCATTTGAATAATTGAAAGCAAGAAACATTATGTTATTAATAATAATTCTATGGGGTTCAATATAGTTTAAATTTGTCTTATCAATATTCCTTATACTACCATTTATAATTGTTGGAGTAGTATTACAAAAATCACATATTATCTCTAATCGTTTCTTTAAAGATTCCTCCATATCAATTTCTTTTTTGATTACATTAATCATAGACATCAAACCTTTCTATGATTTTTTCTTATAAAACGAAAAAACCAATCATTTCTGATTGATTCTATATCTTAAAGTTCGAATAGTTCGAACAGATTTCCCAATGGTGCCGAATGACAGAATTGGACTGTCCTCTGATGCTTACCATGCATCTGTTTTACCACTAAACTAAATCGGCAATTATAGGATTATCTATGTAATCCCATTTTATTTTTCATTAATTCATACTTTTTCTTAGCGATTTCACTTGTAAATTTAATACCATCATCTAAAATTTGATCTAATTCTTTACTCTTAATTAATTCGTAGTACCTACTTTGAATTTTCGTTAATTCAGTAATTACTAAATCGGCAACTTCTTTTTTTAGTTCACCATATTTTTTATTAACAAATAACTTTTCTACTTCATCTATTTTTTTATTACTTAAAGAAGCATAAATATTAATTAAATTAGAAATACCAGGTTTATTTATCGGATCAAATTTTATAATAGTATCAGAATCAGTTGTAGCACTCATTATTTTTTTTCTAATTACTTCTGGTTCATCTAAAATTCTAATAACGCCTTTAGGATTATCACTAGATTTACTCATTTTTTTAGTTGGATCAACTAAATCCATAATCTTTGTTCCCTCAGTTGATATTAAAGGTTCAGGTATTTTAAATGTTTCACCAAATTTTTTATTAAATCTTATTGCAATATCACGAGCTAATTCAACGTGTTGTTTTTGATCAATCCCTACTGGTACATAATCAACATCATATATTAAAATATCAGATGCCATCAAGACAGGATAAGTTAATAATCCACTAGTAAAATTAGCGTTTTTCCTACTTTTATCTTTAAATTGTGTCATTCTTGATAATTCCCCATAATAAGTATTACACTCTAACAACCACGAAATATTAGCGTGATATAAGTTTTCTGACTGAATAAAAATTTTATTTTTCTTAGGATCAATACCACATGCTAAATACAAAGCTAATAAACTTTTAATATTTTTAGATAATTCATTAGGATCTTGTGGAATCGTAATTGAATGTAAATCGGCTATAAAAAGATAAGATTCATACATATCTTGATATTTTACCATTTGTTTTATAGCTCCTATATAATTACCTAATGTAATAATTCCTGTTGGTTGTAAGCCAGTTAATATTCTTTTCATTGTCGACACCTCTAATCAATTATAACATGACTAATTACAATTGTAAATTTACTCTCTTTATATAATTATATATTCATAATGAAAAAAAATAAACTTTTTATCGTTTATTTAATTAATTATAACATATTCTTTAAAATAAATTCCATTGATACATTATATATTTTGTTAGCTTCTATCTTTGAAACATTTAGCTTTTCTTCTAAATTAAATATTATTTTATCTTTATTCCTATGACCAATAATTGATTGATTATCTAAAATATCATAAATAACTAAACAGTCTTCATAATTAATCTTTAATTTTTCTTCTAATTCATTAGTAAATAAATGTTTATTAATCCTCACCATACATTTTTCCTTTGGAATCTAACTGGATTTCATAACCATATTGAAAAATATAGGCAATACTAAATAAAAATAGAATTTCAATTAAACTAAACATTTCAAAACCAACATTTAAGTCATAATTTAAAATTAATTCAAAAATAACACCAACTATATTAGGCAAAATAGTGACAACAATCATTAGGTAGGCGATTTTTTTAATATGGGTTGAATTTTCTAAAGTAAATGGTGTATCTCCATTATTAATATTATAAAATAAATTTTCTAGATGTTTTAAAATAATAATTACTAAGATTAAGCAAACAATTAAAAACAATAATCCTACTTCAACATAGCCAAGAGCAACATACTTAGAATGACTTTTTAAAAAATCTTTAATAATTGTAATAGTCTCTTTAGTTTTAATATCGTTAATCGTTTCTAATTTATCATTAACTTTAACAAAAATACTATCATTGTTTTCCCCAATAATAATCCTATCTTTCATTATATTAAAGCTAATTTCATCATTATTAATTCCATTATCAATTATTATAATCTTACTTGTAACAATTCCTAAAAGAATCATTGAACTAATAATAATAGGTATACATACCATAACTAGAATACGCGATATTCTAGCAATCAAATAAATTGTTTTACTAATTAATTTCATCTTTTTTTGTTGTTCCTTTTTAAATTTAACCACACTCATCTTTATATCTTCATCTAATGCGTCTAAATCAGTTAAACTATCGTTTACTAAATCGTTAATTTTGCAATGAAAAATATTACATAATATTAATATATTATTCATTTCGGGATAAGCCTCACCAGTTTCCCACTTGGATACTGATTGTCTTGATACTCCGACTTTTTCAGCTAATACCTCCTGTGATAGATTTTTTGATTTACGTAATTTTTTTAAATTATCTCCAAACATCATTAGATGTCCTCCTTTCACTAACAATTATATTATTTAAATCAAAATACTCTACCAACTTTGAGTTGCGAAAGTATATTTTAATAAATTTTTACTTTATTTATTTTTCTCTAAATCCAAATTCATCATAAAATCATAGGCTTTAATACATTCACTTCTTTTAATTCCTGTTTCTTTAACAAGATAATCAATGGCTTCTTTTTTAGAGTTAAATTGCTTAATAACATCCTTTGTTTTGTGTAAACTTTGAATTGAATTATTAAATTCATTTATTGAAATATGTGATGTTTTTCCATAAGCATTTTTTTCAATATAAGCCATCATTCGATTATTTTCAACAATACCACTAATAAAACCAATTATCATAAATAGATATTGTAAACCATTATCTTTGATAAACCCTAAAATAATAAAAAATACTATTATAAGCATCCAAATCGTTAAGAATAAAAAATGTTCTTTTTCCCATTTCTTTTTAAAATATTTAATTTTATCTTTTAAAGTAAAGGCACTATTTTCTAAGGCATTATATAAATTTTCATCAGCTTTTTTCTTATAATTCTCATTGGTAATTTTTTCACCTGCAAAAAATTCGTTTAATGTTATACCAAGTAAACTACATAATTCTTTATATAAAGAAACATCTGGTAGGCAAACACCATTTTCCCATTTCGAAACAGATTTATCAGTTACACCTAATAATTCCGCTAATTCTTTTTGTGTTAGTTTTTTTTCTTTACGACATTCAGCAATTAATTTCCCAATTTTTATATTATCCATATAAGTTGCTCCCTTCATAAAGTATAATAAGCCATTTTAATTAAAATTAACACCTCTTAAAAGTAGAATTAACAAATTTTTTTATTTTATTATACATCCAAAATAATTATAGCGAATTATAGCAAAAAAACATATTTATTAAAATACTTTTTCGTAAACTTGTTATTACCAACTTTGATAATAAAAGATTATCTCATTTGTGTTATTATTTATAATGACATGTTTGTCAAAACCATGATTGCAATATCCTGAATTATCACAATTGGTTTCCAAATAATAGATGTTAAAATCATCATTAAGACTTTTATCAGAATATGGCGTGTTTTCATAAAATTTTTCTTTAGGTATGTTTTTATGTGGCTCAATACTTTTTCCCTTAAATGCCCTTTCATATTCCTCAATTAAATCCGAATCTAACTTTAAGTATAAGATGAATTTCTCTCCACCTTGTAAAAAGCGATAAGTATGATAATAAGAAGCATCTATATAATTTTCAGGTATTTTTTCTGGAAAATAGTCTAGTATAGCGTAATGTTTATAACTGCTTAATTTAACTTCAGGTGTAAGGGCAATGGTAATAAACAAAAAACACGTCCAAAAAAATAAGTAAATTAAATATGGTATTATCGACCAAATAGCTATTAAATTGACAATTCTTTTTCTTCGGTATTGGGTACTAAATTTATTTGCTAAAAAAACAATTAAATAGTAAAAAAACGATGGTAATATTCCTAAGATAATAATTAAGCTATAAGTTATATGAAATTCATCTATTGTTAATGATATTAACACAAGAAAAATAATTAGATTTATGGTGCCTAATATAAAAGAAAACTTTGAATTTAAAAATATTTGTTTTAATTTTTTCATCTACTTATTCCACCTTTCTTATTTATTTAATTTATATTTGTTAAAATCAATTTTAAACTTTTTTAATATTTTAAATATTACTAGCCCTAAAATAACTCCTAAGGTATTAAAAATTAAATCATCAATATCGGTTCCTCTAATTAAAAATAACTGACTTATTTCAATAAATAAAGAAAAGCAAAAACCACTTAGAATAATAATTAGGTCACTCGTTTTAAAAAGAATTGGTATTATTAATCCAATAGGCATAAACATAATTATATTACCTAAAAAATTAATAATAAAATAATTAATATTATCATTGATAAAAATTTCTTGATAAGTTTCAACTAAAATTTTAAAAGGTATAATATTTATCTTATTGATATCAATATTTTTTATACTAAAAGTTCCTGTCAATGCTTGAGAGGCTAAACCTACTATAAACATATATAAAATTAGCAATAATATTTCATGATGCCAATTAACTTTTACTTTTAAATAAAACTTATAAATTATTATTCTTGTTATTATAAAAAATGGTATTGATATAAGCATAATCGGAAGCATATTAAAAATATAATTAATAATTTTATCCATAAATCACCTAATTTATGAAATTTATAAATGTATCATTACATAAATATAAATTTAATATATAGAAACTAATCATAACAACAAAATATATGAAAGCATCATTAAATTTTAATCCCTTAAATAGTTTTTTAATTAAGATGCCAAAAATAATAAGTTCCATTGTTAAAAATAATATTACTTGTAATCTTAAAACCGTAAAACCATAATTATTTATATATAAATACATACGATAGTAAGAGTTAAAGATTAAAATAATTGAAAAAGTAATTAAAATAAAAATTAGTTTTTTAATTTTTGAATTTTCATCAACACTTTTTGTTTTGTATAATAAATACATGATAATAATAAAATTAATCATTGTGACAAAAAGTAATTGAAAGAACCCTTCTCTAGCGTAACTAGCATAAGTATATTCGATAGGTAACTTTAAAAAATTAACTGTTAATCGCGATATTTCAGAAATTAGGAATAAAACAAAAATAATATTAATAATTGTCAAAATCGTAATTACCATGACTTGATCTAATTTAGTATATTCTTTTTCTAAAACTCTTGTTTCGCGATTGAGAAGGATATTAATAAAAACACTAAATAAAATAATGAAGAAAATAATCATTAAAATAACGCTACTAAAATCAATATTTAATGAATGAAAAAGACTAGAAATAAAAGATTTAAAATAGACATCAGCGCTCATAAGTAATAGTATTATAATAACGCCAATAATTGTTCCAACAAAAACACCTAAAATAATGCTACCTAAATGATTATATTTTTCTTTTTCTTCTTTAATTTTTAAAAATGATAAATTTTCTAATAAGCCTTTAGGAAACAATTTAAATAACCATAAAGAAGTTCTAAATGATATTTTATAATTATGATTAATTAATGAAAAGAAAAAAATAGATATTAAAAGTGGAATAATGAAAATATTAAAAAGCATATTATTTTCATCTAGTTTTAAAATTAAACCACTTATTAAAATTAATCCTAAAGGTATTAAAAAAAGATATGCTTTTTTATTTAGATTAGTTTCATTTTTTAAAATTATTAAATAAGCTAAGGTTAAAAGCGTGAATGGTACAATTACATCTTTTATATACCACGCAATATCTAGATTATGTAAAAAAACAAATAATAGTGAAGTTAGTAATAAAATAAAAATTTGTTTTCGCGTTATGTTTAAATTACTATCCATTAGATTCCTCCCTATATTCTAAAATATCACTAGGTTGACAATTTAATACTTTGCAGATTACTTCTAGGGTTGAAAACCTAATCGCTTTCGCTTTATTAGTTTTTAAAATTGATAAATTAGTCGTCGTAATACCAGTTTTCTCACTAAGCTCATTTAAAGACATTTTACGTTTTGCCATCATCACATCTAAATTTACAATAATCATCTTTATCACCTACACTGTATAATCTACTTCGTTTTTATAAACAATAGCCGCTTTGATAACTTCAGCTAAAACATAAAAACTTAAGGACGCGATAAACGCAACAAAGGCAACAGCAAATGATAATAAAGTTGGAATAAAAAAAGCTTTAATAATGATAATGACAAATAATACCATAAATAAAATAGCACTTATTTTTAAATTTTTTTCAACTTCTTTTCTAAATGGTGTACACTTAAAAATATATTTGAATAAACAAGTTAATTGATATACAATTAACAAACATATGATATAACAAGAATAGAACGCTATTTTATACGATAATGCATGTAGGCCGAATTCTTTAACGCCTGTTCCTTTAAATAAATCATATAAGCTTGGTAAAAAGAATAAACCACCAATTCCTAATATTAAAATAATAATAAAAATTATCCAAATAAATTTAGCTAAAAAACTTTTTTTCATAGCACCACCTCAATTACATAATATAATGTATGTTATCATTTGTCAATATATTTTTATCGATTATCATAAAATGTCAGTGTTACATTTAACAAAAAAATTAAGCTAGTTATCTCTAGTTTCTTATAAATATTACATAATTTAAATTTATTTATACACCTCATTTTTATTTTTATACAAAAAAAGTTCATGCATTTCTACATAAACTTTTGACGACTTAAGGCTTCGAAAGTTTCTCAAATACTAATCAATAATATTATATGTTTTTTAATTAGTTTTATTCGTAGGGAAACCCATTAAATATAAAATAATATTATAATCGATTGATTTTAGTTTGCTTTTTAAATCTTCAATTTGAAGATTTATAAATTTTTCGAATTCTTTTCCTTTATCATTTCCAAGTAATAATTTCATAGACTTCATGATCATATAAATATTGGTTGATTTATCTTTATCATCGTAATTTTTATCAATAATTTTAAATGTAATTAAGAATTTACTATGAAAAGAAAATAACCTATCATTGTGGGCACATATGTTTCTTATCATAGTCATATTTTTCATAATTTGTTTTAACAATTTATCTGATATTTTAAATTCTTTACTAATAGATTGTCTATCAACTTGTTTTAACATTGTATATAATCTACTTAATTCACCTAATGTTAAAATTTTCACTAATACAAAAGGAGGCGCAAAGCCATAAACACTTAAATAATGTGTTATTGCCTCGTGCTTACCATTTTGTTTATCTATTTCTTCTTTTATTTTATTAATTGAATCTTGTATAATTTCTTGTTCTACTGTATCATCAAAATTATCTAGAATCAAATAATTTTCTATTCCATATTTTGATGAAAGCGTTTCTGCCAATAATGATTTAATAATTGTTTCTATTTCAAGAATGTACTTTAAAAAAATTGATCTTATATTCTTATCAAAATCATATAATGCATAAATTTCATCAAAAGATACATTCTTTTTATAATCATTAGAAGTAGTTTTAAATATATCTTTATAACTATTTACTACTCCATAATAAGAATATCTTTTAATTTTTTCTAAAGCATCTTCTTTATTAGATACTATAACACCTTTGCTCATTATATAGTCTAATAATTCGTTTATACTTTTGTATTTTTTCATTAATTTACATCCTTAAAATAAAACGACTCAGGGCTTCGAAAGTTTCCTGAGTACCAATCGATACAAATAATATCATAATTATTAGTTCTTGTCAATCCTTTTACCAATTTTTTCTATAATATGAATTTCTTTACCAAAAACTTACTTTAAATAATACCTACTTATTTTAAATATTTTATAGGGTATCTAATATTATAAATTCTTGCTCATTTTTATGTGCTCTATACCTGCATCAACAAATATTTTAGATTGTTTTATAATCCACACTTTTCATAAAATCCTGACACTTGATATTTAGCGTCCATCGTTATTTTTTTTATACCTTGTTTTTTATAAAAATTTTCAATAAATGCTAATGTTTTCTTTCCTAAACCTAAATTGCGATATTCTTTTAAAAAGCAAAATCTTTGCAATTTAACTGTATTATCATCCATATTTAAACATCTAAGTGTCCCAACATTAATATCATTATAAACTATTATAAAGTGATAACATAAATCTAATGTTTCATCATATTTATCATGTTCTATATCTATAGGTACTAATTTTTCATCTGTAAAAACTTTTTTTCTAATCTCTAAAGCTTCATTTAGCATACTATCATCATTTATTTTTAAGATGTTTATATTTTCCACGTCTTTCCTCCACTATTATAATACATTATTATTTTAATTCTTCTTTTAGCTGTTCACTCAAATAATATTTATTACCAGAATCTAATTCAATCATTTTGAGCATTATTTCTTTATTATTTTTTATATTGTCACCTGTATATACCAACAATTTAGGATTAATATTTAGAACATATTTAGCAAGTTCAACATTATTCCTAGCAAAATCAGATAAATGAATATAATTAAAAATATCGCTATCTAAATATTTTTTCAATCCATTTATATCCAATATCACTTTCTAATATATCACTATCTATTACTAAAGCTGTTAAATAATTATTTTTTAATAATTTATTGTTAAATTATATCATTATTGTGCTTTATAACCATATTATCTTGTAAAATTATGTTCTATTTTTTTAATTTGTTGTAATAATTCTGGAAATTCAGTATATCCAGCTTGAGCATTAAAATGACCAGCATTAGGTATAAAATACAAAGTAACACCTAATTTATTTGATAATTCTCGCCCATTTTCTAATGCCACATATGGATCGTTATCAGACTGAAAAACCACAAAATCTTTAGCAACATTTTTAATTTTGCTCCAATTGAATTCAAAACCGCTAAAAGATAAATCACGTTCATAATACTTAATGGGTTTTATACCAATTGGTGTACCAACCAAAATAGCTGCCTTTATCGTAAAATTAAGTGTTTCAAGAACTCTTAAAGTAAAAATTCCACCTAAACTATGGCCTATAATTATTGTATCTTCATTAATTTGATAATTGTTTAAAACATCAAACCACTCTGAAATCTTTGCTGGAACAACTGGCGGTGATGGAAATTGAGGAACACTAACTGTATAACCTTTTTGTTCTAATTCTTTTTTTAACCATGGAAACCAATTTTCCTCTGGATTTCCCTCTGTTCCGTGAATAATAATTGCATTTTTCATTAATATATCCTCCTCATTTTTATAAATCCATAATTTATTAAATTAATTATAACACATAATATAAAAAAGTTAGAGTATAAATATTTACAAATACTCCAACATTATTAAATTTTATTTAATTCTTTTTATAGGATGTCTAATTACGGTTTTTAACTTATTAACGTCAACTCTTCTTGGGTCACTTAAATATATTTCATGATGATAGCGGTTAGCATTTATATCTAATTCATAATCATTTTCTTTCATATAATTATGCATTAATTCAATCGTTTGTGGTTCTAAATCATAGGAACCAATATGCATACATGTTACACAAAGACCCTCATCATAAGTTAAAAACTCAACTTTAGAGTAATCACCTTTTTTCTTTTTAGTAGCCTCACTAATTGCCCAATCAAAGTCTTCTTTACTAACAAAATCAGGTAATCTTATAAGAGAAATAAAGCACATTCCATCTTTATTATTATAATCAATGGTATTTTTTAATCCATCTTGCCACCAAAAACCTTCAAGTGGTGGAACAACATATTCAAAATAACCATCTATTTTATAAGAGCCTTTATAACTCATCTTAATAGTAAACGCGATCGCATATAATAACGCAATAGATTTTTTATATTCGCCAAATTCATCATTAGGATTACCCTTACCACGAACGGCCAAATAATTCATTTTAGGTATTTTAACAATACTAGGTTTATTTTTCGGCATATAAAAATCTTTATATTCCTTTTTATAATCAAAAGCCATCTTACTTCTCCTTACTTTTTATCAATCCTTTATATCTTTTTAAATTTTCATTTGTATAATCAACTAATATCGAATTATTTTTTTCACATATTTTATTTATTATTTCCATTAATATATCAACTTTATTTGTAGTAGCTACTGAAAAAGTCTTTTTATTCTTAGTACATACCATTAAATCTTTACCTATTGTTATGCCTTTCGTTTTTCGTTTTAAAATATACACCCAATATATATCTTCATATGGAATAACTTTAAAACCAAAAGCATTAGAAATAACATATTTATTTGTTAAATATATTCCTTCTTTTGTATAACTTATCGTTCTAGAATCATTTAATTCTCTTTCTAAATTTTCTTTGCTATATTTTTTTATAGCCGATTTAATATTTTTACTAGCAAAAATATTTCCACAAATTAAAATAATATCAATAGTAAGGAAAAAGACTCCTAATAAATTAAAAATTAATTTTATATCAAAATTTGGACTTTTACCACCATCAATATAAGTTCCACCAAAATAGTTATTATAATTTTTAGAATCAATTTGGTTATCCTTATGTTCTTTATTATAAGTTTTTATTAAAGCATTTTTTAAAGAATCATATATTTTAGTAGTTGTTCCTTCTATTTTATATTTAAAATTTTCAGAATCTTTTTTATAATTACGCATTATTTTATCATGTAAACAAAGAGGTAATTTGACGACATATTGATTGTTAGCATTTCCAACTATATAAAAAATTTGCTTTTCTTGACCCATCGGAAACACTTCAAACATCATTGGTGGTTTCGTAATTTCAATACAAACAAAATTATCAACGGTATTTTTATCTTCATCAAAATTTTGACACTTTTTATTATTTGTCCTAACTAAAATTTCACCAAGCACAAAAAAAGATAAGGCTATAATCGTAAAAATGATTATTAAATAAGATTTTTTACTCGGTTCTAATAAATTGTTTTTATTCATAATCAGCCTCTTTCTACAAGATAATTTTAAAAATATTTATTTCATTATAACTTAAAATCTGAATATTTTATATTTTTTTGTATATAATATATTATAACTATATATATAATAATTGACAAACTTGTTAAATTATGTTATGTATAGTTATGTAGTCCTTTACCTAAAGGTTTGGGATTTGTAAAGGTTTCGACTACTGAACCAGTTAAATCAGTGGTCATTTTTTTTATATTTTTCTGAAGCCTTAATTTTTAAAATACTATCCCATCCATCAACAGTGTATGCGGTTATAAACTTAGCTTTATTATTATTTAAAATAGTAATAACAACCATATAATTTTCTGGCGATATAATTGCAACTCTTCAATCTTTATGAGGGATCTTTTTATCCCTATCCCACCCCTCAAAAATCCCAGCTTTAGGATTTCCTAAAACATATTTAATCCAATCAATTTTAGATGCTCTATCTATTGAAAAAATTGATTTATCTGTTTTTTTATGTTCCTTACTTTCAAAAAAAGCGTCATCAAATTTTTCCGGATAAAAATAAACGTTTATTCTTTAGAACACCATTTTTTACAATTTTCAATTCTTAACCCATTATCACCTTGTTCTTCATCATAAGCAAATGCTTTTAATAAATCACAAGGGAATTCTGAACACTCACCACAACACTCTAAATTTTTATTTTCGCAGCAACTTTTAACCTGACAAGAATCTCCCCAAAATGGTTTAGAAATATTGGTACATCCTTCACAAACCTTATCACTTAAAAAGTGACATTCACTACAACTTATTCCACAACGTGATTCTTTTTTTGTTTCAACTAGACTAGCCATATTTATACCTCCAATTTAATTTATACTTTAATTATATCGTTATAAATATTAAATAGCAACAATATTTAAAATAAACTTTCAACTAATTTTATATATTCATTAATAACATTACTAGTTTTACTAACATAAATTGTATCTTTAGCTAAAATTATATTATCAGTAATAATGTTATCAACTTTTAAATCAATCATTTTTTTAATATTTTCTTCAGTATTAACTGTCCAAGCGTAAAGTTGTTTTCCCTCTTTATGAACTTTTTCAACTAAAGAAGAAGTCACGCTAGTCGCCTCAATACTAAAGTGGTCAGCATATTCTAATGAAACAATATCCCCGTAAGCAAAACTCATTACATAGACCGTTTCTATTTGTGCATCATATTTTTTAACATTTTCTAAAACACTATAAACTTGTGATGTAATAACACAGTCATCAGTAAATTTTTGTTCATTGATAATATCAATTACCTTCTTTTCAAAGTCGTCCTCATGACCAGTTGGTTTTAATTCAACATTTAATTTAATATGGTTATCCTTTGCCCATTTAACCACATCAATAAATAAAGGTATATGTTCATCTTTAAACTTTTCGTTTAAAAAACTTCCAGCATCTAAATCAGCTATTTCATCATAAGTAACTTCCCAAGTGTTTTTATTTAAACCAGTCGTTCTTTTTAAATTTGTATCGTGGATAACAATAATTTTCCCATCTTTTGTTTCCTGAACATCAAGTTCAATCCAATCGGCGCCTTCTTCTTTCGCACCAATAAAGGACGCAAAAGTATTTTCTGGATATTTAATTGATGACCCACGATGGGCCGTTACCTCAAGCGTTCTAGCATATTCAATATTTAAATTGTACTTACCTTTATAAATACCATAAGTAAATATCGTCCCCAAAATAATAACTACAACCGATAAAACAGTAACAAATTTTCTTAAACTTTTATTTATAACCTTATTATCTTTACTTTTATTTAATACAATCGGTTTAATTTCTTCCGATTTTTTTAACTTATGAAAATAGTATAAAACACTAATACAAGCATAACTAATTGGCGTCGCTAAAGATGTCATAATAACAAACGATAACGCAATAAAAAACCAAATAAGCGTTGTACTTATACTTTTTAATAAAATATTTCCTAAAACGCTATTAAGATAAATAATAATTAAAATTCCAACAATAATAAAAATTATATAGATAATAGCGACAACTAATTGAAGTAATGTTAAAGTTAGAAAATCCTTTAAATGATTTTTTTTACTTAAAAGAATACTTTTTCTTCGTGCTTCTTTAAAACTTAAATTTTCTAAAACAAAATAATGCAAAGCATAAAGCCATCTTAATAATAATCTTGTTAGAAAAATAACAAGAAGAAAAATTAATGGGAATAATGTTTTACTCTTAATGATGAAATCACTAATAAATTCAGGAACTTTAATCGTTGTAATAAAGCTTGATGAAACACCAATATGTAAAAAAGGAATTAAAAATAAAACTAAAAATGCTAAAGAAATATTTTTTAAGTGAAAAATATTTAAACATTTATGAAGAGAAAATTTAACCGCATCAGTTATTCTTACCTTTTTATTTTGATATGACATATCCAAAATAGTAATAATTGTCGTTATATCAAACATCGTATAAAGCATCATTAATAAAATTAAAATAAGTAACATTACAATTGTAGTTGGGTTTAAGAAAAAAGAACCTATATTTTCAATCGTTAAATATTTATAATTAGTTATCTTCATAATAAAATCAAATAAATTAAAAAATAAAGGTGTAAAAATAATTAAACTTAATAATTTAAATAATAATTCAAATCCGACTAATGACCATAAATTACATTTTAAAATTTCTAAAACTCTTTTTATTTTTTTCATATTTTTACTCCTTTAAAACTTTTCAATCATGAATATTATATCACAAGAAAAAGTAGATTTTAATCTACCTTATATAACTTTCTAATCTACCAAATCTATTTTTTGATCTTGATAAAGTTTATTATTAAGTATTTCAGGATTATCACCAACAAATGTTTTGCTAGCTTCTTCATCACCTTGTAATTGCCACATAAACCATGCGGTTACATAACCATCAGCTGCATATAGCATTTGTCCGCGTTCAGCACCAATTCTTCGCATCATTACTTCCTGTGATAGAATTTTATTATACATCGCAATCATTTTTTCAAGAGGTATAACCATTTGTGTTTCAAAATCACCCTTTGTTCCTGCTAGCATTAATACGGGTATATTTATTTTAGTTAAATCATAATTCCAACTAAACGCACGGGTAGCTTCTTCATGAGAGAGATGAATTTGATAAGATTTTTTATAATAAAGCCAAAAACAAAAAAGAAGAATATAATTATCGTTTTATAGCAGGTGGATTATATAATGTCTACTATAGTTGGCTTATTAATGGCTGTATTGAAACACCTAAAGAAATAGCCTTAATGTTTTTAGATTTTTTTAAATACTAAAAGAAATTTTTTATTATTTATATACTAAGAGAAACTAATTATAATTGTTAAAATACCACTACGATATTTGCTCATTACTTTGCCGCCATTAAGTTCAACTAATTGTTTTACAATTGATAATCCAATACCATTAGACTTTTTGGCATTTTCAATCGTATAATAACGATCAAATATTTTTTTAGCACTAACAGAATCAAATTTTTTAGTTTTATTAGAAATTTCAATAATACCCACATCATTTAAAGTAATCATAACCATATTTTCACTATATTTGATAGCGTTAAATATGACATTTTCTAGAATTCGCTTTAGCATATCCTCATCTAAAGACCTTACAATTTTTTTATTAGTTATATTAATAATTGGTTCAATCTTTTTTTCCTTAAATAAATCATAATAACTACAAATAACATCTTCTAAAGTATGATTAATAATTAACTCTTTTTTATTTAATTCATTATAAGTTTCAATACCTTTAGAAAATGTGAATAACTGTTCTGTCAAATTAATTAAATCACTTGTTTTTTCATCAATATATTTTAAATATTCTTTTTGTTTAGGTGAAATATTCTTCATTCCCATCAAATCAAGATAGCCCCTTATAGCAGTAAGAGGCGTTCTTAAATCATGAGATATATTAGTCATAGAATTTTTTATATCTTGGCTCCCTTGTCTATACTCTATTTCGAGTTTTCGCAAAATTTTGAGATTATCATTGATATTTTTTGATAATTTTTTTATGTCCCTATCATTAGTTGATATAGTAATCAAGGAATTAGTATCTGATTTAATAATGAAATTAAAATCTTTTGTAATTTGTTTGATTGCTTTTTTCATCACCGATATTTTTAATAATAACATCAAGCTAAAAATAAAAACTAATAAAAATAAATAAAACCAGATACACATATTATCACATCCTATTTTAATTCTTTTTTTCTAAATAAAATTAAACCTGTACAAATAAATATTATTGAAACCCCCGTTGCATAAAGAGGATATAATTTAATATTTTTACTTTCGCCACCGACTAATTGGAACGTTTGACCAGATGGATTAATATCAAGTAATGTTTGATAAATTTTTCTTTTTTCTTCAGTTGGATACTTAGGATTAAGTTCTTTTACTATTTCATAATCATATGTTTCTTGATTCGTAATTTTAGCTACATCTATATATTGTGGTGTATTTAAAAGACTATAACAATATAATGCAAACATCATAAGTCCAAAGGAAGTCATAATATTCGCAACCGCAATCATTGTCTTATTAGATATTATCATAGCTATAAAGGTATAGATACAACATTCACATATTATAATCAATATTATTATTGCTAGTTTTAAAATGAAGGCCTGAATACTCATCGTAAAAACACTAAATAATGGTAAACCTATCACTATTATTACAAACAAATATAAAATATATGAATAAAGAGTGGCTAAAATCGTTAAGATTAAATTAGAAAGATAAATATTAATACGGCTATGACCAATACTTATTTTATTTCTAATCGTGCCATCAGAATACTCTACACCTAAAAATAAACTAATAAAAATGGAAGAAACAATACTGATTAAAGTAGCATACAAAAAAGCCAAATTACTAACATCAATTACTTTATCATATTTAACCATTTCATTATATTGTACTAAAACAATCAATAAAGCTAAACCGATACTAAAGATGGTTAAAACTTTAAAAACTTTACTTTTACGCATCCTCATAAAACCCGCATTTAATAATCTAGTCATAATTTTTACCTCCAATCAAATTGAGATAATAATTTTCTAAAGTAGCTTCTTTTTCGTGGATATCTTCTGCAACTAAATTATTTTTAGCAAGTTCACTTATGAATTTAGCAAGATTAAATTTACCATAAACATTAATAGTATTGGGCTCAATAACTTCATATGTATAGTGCTTTTTTTCGAAATACTTAACAAATTCTTTAATATCATTAACTTTAATTTCAATTTTTTGCTCCATCTTTTTATTTAATTCATCACTACTTATCTCCTTAATAACTTGACCATTATCAACAAAACCATAATGCGTCGCAATTTTTGATAATTCATCAAGATAGTGACTAGATATTAGGATAGTAATTCTTTTTTTACGGTTTAAATTTAAGATAAGTTCTCTTATTTCCACAATTCCCTCAGGATCTAAACCATTAATTGGTTCATCCAAAATAAGTAAGTCAGGGCTTGTTGCTAAAGCTATAGCAATTCCTAATCTTTGTTTCATGCCAAGTGAAAAATTTTTAACTTTTTTCTTACCTGTATGCGCTAAACCAACTAATTCAAGTAAATCATTGATACTATCAAAACTAGGTAAACCTATCAATTTAAATTGTTCAATCAAATTATCACGGGCTGTCATATTTTGATAAATTGATGGTGTTTCAATAATCGCACCAATTCTTTTTCTAACATCGATAATTTTTTTATCAGTATTCTTAACACCGTAAAGTGTATAAGTACCACTTGTGGGTTTCTGAAGCCCACAAATAAGACGAATCAAAGTTGTTTTTCCAGCACCATTTTTGCCAATAAGACCATATATCGCACCCTTTTCTAAATGCATATTCAAATTATTTATGGCTTTAAAATCTTTATATTTTTTTAATAGATTATTTGTTTCAATAACTAATTCCATAATCTTTTCTCCTTTCAATAATATATTAAATTAAAAGTATTAAGAAAATGGTTAATTTTTTGTTAAGATTTTGTTAAGATTTATCCCTTTATCATAAAGCCAACACCCCAAACTGATTCAATGTAATCATCACTTGTATATTTTCTAATTTTATTTCGTAAATTACTAATATGAACTCGCAACGATTCTTCATTTCCATCATCAGTATCAAGGCTAATAAGGTCTAATAATTTGGTTTTGGTAACAACTTGATTAATATTTAACAAAAGATGTTTCATAATCGCATACTCAGTTTTTGTTAAATTAATATGATTATTATCAACCATTAAAATATGACAATCAGTTAAGAGTTTTAAATTTTTGCAAGTTAATTTGAAATTAACTTTGCTATCTCGTAACTGTACCTTAATTCTAGCTAATAATTCCTCTTTAGCAAATGGTTTTGTTATGTAATCATTAGCACCCATCGACAAACAATTAACTTTATCTTCTGTTGTCATTTTCGCACTTATGACAATAATAGGCATATGATTTACTCTTTTAATTATTTCTTCACCATTTAAACCTGGTAACATCAAATCTAATAAAATTAAATCAACTTGATTTTGTTCTAGTAACATTAATGCTTCTGTACCAGAATAAGCATTTAAAATAGAATAATGTTCTTGTTTTAACATTTCCTCTATAATAGAATGAATACTCATGTCATCTTCAACAATTAATATGTTTTTCAAAGGCTACACCTCCAAAGTGAATTTCAACGATTAAGTTCTTTACTTAATTTTAGAGGAATCCTTCGTGGACCCCTAATTGCCCTAACCCCATATGTATTAAGAAATACAAAAGAATACTTACTAGGATCATATTTTTCAAGTAATTTTAATGTCATAACACGATTCATTTTTAAATTATTATCTTGATATTCATAAGGGATATTTACTTTAATAGCTTCACATTTATAAAAAATGGCTGAATATGGAGCCCCCACATATAAATAAACGATATCACCAATTTTTATGTCACTTGATTGTTTCCAATTAATAGTATTAACATCATTAAAACAATTTATAACATCATAAAATTTAGGATTGGCAGGAATTAACCATTCATCAGTTGTTTCGGTATAACGATGACTAACCATGATATAATCCATAATTTCTCTATCCTCTAAAGTGTCATCTAAAATAATACTAACCCAGTTCTTTTTATTCATGTGATAGGCTGGATAAATACCTTTTTTCTTTAATAGGTTAGGTATTTCTTTAGCATCCAACTTTAAATTTATAATCTCTACTTCTCCACTTTTTTGCTTATTTAATTTACTTTTATCAATATTCATAATAAGACCATACCATTTTTGATTATTAAGATTTCTAAAGATTCCCGCTCCAGGCGTACTTTCCCAAGGAAATTCTGGTTCGTCATAATAAGTTTCTTTGATTAATTCGGTAATACGATTAGCTTGAGAAGTAATAAAATAATTTTTTATAAAACAATTCTTCGATATATCAAGTAAAATTTCTTGATAAGTATCTCTAATACTTATAACAAATTCACCAGTTTGTTTTAAAACGCGAAAATTAGTATATTCTTCATCGACACTTAAATCAAATATTTTACCAGATACTCTTCCCTTTTCATCAACAAATATATCAACTCTAAAACTTTCCATAAATATTTTAGAATATTTATAAATATTATCTATTTTAACAAAACCATATTTTTCTAATTTTTTAAAATCAGCATAATACCTTTTAAATATTTCGTCCTCAATTTTCATAATTAAACCTCAATCCTTAAAATCTTAATTAAATTATATCACAAAAATAATATTGAATTATATATAAATATATATAGTTATATATATTGTAATTATTATGACAAAATAAAAAAACAATGGGAATTTTTAAATCACATTGTTTTTATTAAATAAATTTATTCTTGATAAAATTGTAGTTGCCCTTCTAACATCCAAACTTTATTCTTATACTCTTCTAATTCTCTCTCTAATTCATTAATTCTATTTTCATAAAAATTTATATTATTATCATAATACCTTTGTTCATCAAAATATTTATGACGATTATTTTCTAATTTTTCAATATTTTCTTTTGAAGTATAAACAACAATATCGTAAGCATCGCTATTAATAGTAACTATTTTTTTATGATTAATATTATCAATAAATTCTCTTACTAATTTAATTGGATCTTGACAATAAGTCCAAAGATGAATTCCTTCTTGATTAGATATAATTTCATCTAAATGACAATATTTATTGATTTTATACTCTACTCTAATATTACTTATATCTTCTTCCATATACGTTATACTATGATAAGTATTAAAGAAAGTATTATCATGCATTTCTAATTCGATTGTATCAGTTTTAACCATAGTTTCATTTACATCTACAATTTCAAAGTTAAGAGTAACAATAAAAATCATGCCCGACCCTACTCCTAATAAAATTAATGATATCAAAAATGACCATATCAATTTCTTTTTATCGCTTTTACGATTAAAGACAAAATTGAAAATTATTAATAAAATAATAATATTAATAACAGAAGATGCTACTATTACACTAATTAATCCTATAAATAATAAACCATTTTTAATTAATAAGAATGAGATAATAAAAAGGCAAACTAAACAAATTAATAAAAAAGCAAAAAATAATGAGAAACATAAGACAAAGAATTTAATAAATCCAATCACACACTTAAATAATCCATTTATAAATTTATATTCACTATGTTTAGGATCTCGGATAATTATCTTATCCTCATTCTTTTTAAACAATATTTTATTTTTATTATTAAATTCTTCTTTTATAACATTATCATCTAAATTTATTTGTTCTTTATCAACAACATTGTTAACATCATTTTTAATCTTTGTATAATAGTCTAAATATCTGGTTTTAAAAATATGTGTCAATATAATAACTGATGAAACAAAACAAAAAATAATAAAAATAAATGTCACTATATTAGTTATAAAGTTATTAGCGTTAATAGGTAAAAATCCTAATAAATTTTTAAAAACCATTCCTCCAAATTGGACAATAATCAAAGATATACAAAATAGAATGATAGTAATTATTAATTGTTCTAATAAACATTTAGTTTTACTTTTAAAAGTCATATTACTAAATAAATTAACTGTATCGGTAATAAATTTTAAAAAGTCATCAATAATTTTATTTAATTTCTTTTTACTTTCTTCTTCACCTTTAATCTCTTTAATATCTCTATGTAATAAATCATCAATATTCAAATTAAATTTATCACATAAGGCAATAATTTTATCCATTTCGGGATAAGCAACCGCCGATTCCCATTTCGAAATAGCTTGTCTTGAAACACCTAACTCATTAGCTAATTGTTCTTGTGACATATTATGTTCTTTACGAATTTTTTTTAAATTTTCACTAAAATTATTATTCATAATTTTCCTTCCTTTCACTAATATTTTATAATTTCTACTGGTAGCAAGCCACCACCTTTTAGTTGTTTTTTGTAGAAAGTTGGTTGCATCTAAAAAATTATACCATAATAAAAACAAATCTTCCATATTGGCTGATTTGCTTTATACTATATAATTTGCATTATTATTTAATTAAATAACTATCGACTAATTTTCCTTCAAATTTAAAACTTCTTTCTAACTTTCCACCATTTTTTACAATTGTTTTTATTGAAGGATTATTAGTTCTTTCTACTGATAAATGTATTTCTTTTAAACCAATTTCTTTAGCATATTCTAACAATAATCTTAACATTTCCGTAGCGTATCCTTTTTGTCTTTCACTTGGTCTAACACTATATCCACAATTACCAAAAATCTTTAGAAAATCATTTAAAGTATGTCTTAAATCAATTATTCCAATAATCTTATTATCTTCTTTTCTAATGGCAAAAAAAGTATCAGTTAAAACCCAATTAGGAGCAACCGTTGCAATTTTAGAATTATTATTTACCTTTTCTAACCATTCTTCATAAGAGTCAATTTTATCAAATAGTTCACTACCGTTTATAATCAATTCATCATGTTTAAAATGCTCTTGTCTATATTCTATTGCTTTTTCCTTTAATTCTATTGTAGGTCTTACTAATTCAATTTTCATATTCTCACCCGCCAATTAAATTGCCATTTTATAGTTTAAACTCTTTTAAATTTTTATTTATATATTTGATTAGTCAATTGTTTCCAATATTCTTGAAGATTATCCGAAACTCTCATAAAGTACTTACCTTCTTTATCTGGTTCTGTTCTTCCACCCATAGTTAAAACATAGAAATATAAATCGCCATTATATTCATATACTGTTACCTCTTCATATGTATCTTCATAAGCAGCCCTAATACTAATTTCTGTTTTTAATATTTTATCAACTTCGTCGCTTATTCGCTCCAATTTTAAATCACATTCTTCTATATGGTTTCTTAGATATACTGGATCATATTGTGCTTTCTCATTATAAAGATCTATAAACATTTGCTTTTCAAATTCAAAATCTATATCTACTAATTCTGTTGAATACCTTGCATTTTCTCCATATCGATACTCACATACATATCCATCATCTAAATCAGCAAGCTTTTCTTTATTTAAAACTGTTAAGCATCCTGTCATAGAAAACACGAAAATAACGCTTATAATTATTTGAACAATTTTTTTCATTAACACATCTCTTTTCTTAAAATAATATTGTCGATTTTTTTAATTATAGCAAAAGTTAAAATAAAATTCAATTATTTATTAAATTTTAGCTTTCTCAAGTTTAAATATATAATCAGTTTATATTTAAACAATTTTAATTTTTTTATCACTTTCCTAATATATGAAAAAAGCAAATCTTCTATGCCAATTTGCCTTTTAAATCATGAATAAACTATTCATCTTTAAATAACTTAACCATCAATGGTTTTAACAATTCAATTAAAATAAATGAAAAAATATTAACTAAAATAACAAAAATCAATTGTGATATAGTTATCGTATATAAACCAAATATTTTACCAATTGGTGTTAAAAAAACAATTAGTTGAATGATAATTAAAATAAAAATACCAATATTTAAAGGTTTATTACTGAATAATCCTCTCTTGTGAATTTGACTTTTTAAAGAACGACAGTTATAAGCAAAAACAAACTCATTAATAATAATATTAAGAAGAGCTAAGGTTTGAGCAATTGGTTGACCTAAATTTAAATAATGATAATAAATAAATAAGCTTATTAATGTTTCAATTATTACGGATATAACTAAGAAAGAACTAAAAAAGTTTGTAAATATTCTTTTATTTAAACCATTCGGCTTCCGATTCATTATATCACTAGAAGCCTGTTCAAATGCTAAAGTAATAGATGGGATAGTATCTGCCACTAAATCAATATATAGTACATGAATAGCCGAAATAATATTATTTCCCGTTAACATTCCAAATAAAATAATAAGAATTTCTGTAAAATTACTAGATAAATTATAAAGAATATTACTTATAACATTGTCATAAATACGTCTACCTTCCTTAATAGCTGTCGTAATCGTATTAAAACTATCATCTAATAATATAATGTCTGATACATCTTTTGTTACATCTGTACCACTTTTACCCATACCAATTCCAACATTAGCAAGTTTAATAGCTGGTGCATCATTGACACCATCACCTGTCATAGCTACAACTTTTCCCATTTTTTCAATAGCTTTAACTATTTGCAACTTGTTTTCAGGACTTACACGTGAGAATACAGAATATTTTTTGATATATTCAACTAATTCATCTGGTTTAAGATTATCTAGTTCCGTAGCATTAATACATTCATCTTCACTTTTACAAATGCCAATTTCTTTAGCAATCGAAGTTGCTGTAGGTAAATTATCACCTGTTAACATAATTGGTCTAATATGTGCATTTATACATTCCGCAATTGATTCCTTAATATTTTTTCTAACGGGATCTTTTAACCCAATTAATCCAACTAATACCAAATTATCTTCTTCATCAAAATAATCATTTTCATCTTCAATATTTTTATCTATTTTTTTATAAGCAAACGCCAAAACTTTTAAAGCATCATTCGACATAATAGTTTCAAATTCTTTTATTTTTTCCGTTTTTTCTTTTGTCAAATTAGTTTCTTTGCCATCAACTAATATTTTATTAGTACGCTTTAATATCTCTTCAAAACTACCTTTTGTATATAAAAAAATATTATTTTCGGCGTTATAAATAGTACTCATCATTTTTCTTTCAGAATCAAATGGCAACTCAATAATCTTACGATTATTTTTACATTTAAGATTATTATTTTTTAGAAAATCTTTTAAAGCAACATCAACCGCATCACCATTATGTGTTCCATTATCGTTTAAAACAGCTGTATTACAATAATTAATTATATCTATAAAAATTGAGTAATTCTTTATTTCATTTAATTCTAGTTCTTTGTCAGAGACAAAAATTCTCGTAACTTCCATTTTGTTTTCTGTCAAAGTTCCTGTTTTATCAGTACAAATAACTTCCGTTGAACCTAGCGTTTCAATTGCTGCTAAATTTCTTACAATCGATTTTTTCTTAGCCATTTGACCAACACCAATTGATAAAGTTGCTGTAATCGCAACTGGTAAACACTCTGGTACACTAGCCACAATCATTGATATACATAACATAATAAGACTTAGACCACTATAACCATTTATAAGTCCATATATTAAAACAAACGCAATTAAAAAAATAGCAACAAGCGTTATAAATTGACTAATTTTTTTAACCTTAAGTTGTAAAGGGGTCACTGGTTCCTCTTTAGTATCCATAATTGATGCGATTTTACCAAGTTCCGTATCCATGCCAATCGCTACAACAATAGCTTCAATTTTTCCAGCTACTAAAACTGTACCTGAATAAATCATATTATTTCGTTTAAAGATAGTTACATCATCTTTAATTACATCTTCTATTTTATCAATACTTAAACTTTCGCCAGTTAAAATAGACTCATTAACTTTACCAAAATAACTTTCAACAATTCTAGCATCAGCTGGTATTTTAGCCCCAGCCTCTAAAATCAAATAATCACCAACGACTAAATTTTTAGAATCAATCTCTTTATATTTACCAGCTCTCTTAACAGTAACATAATTAGCCGAATATTTTTTTAATTTACCAATCGCATCTTCAGATTTAGATTCTTGTAAAAAACCCATAAAACAATTTAAAATAGAAGTTCCAAGAATTATAATCGGTTCTAGAAAATCATCACCACTAATAATTGAATATATTAAAGATAATATGCCAACAACCATTAATAAAATAATCATAATATTTTTAAATTGAATTATGAATATTTGCAATTTTGTTTTTTTATTTTTTTGAATTAATTCATTTTTACCATTTAATTTTTGTAATTCTTTAACTTTTTGTAAAGATAAACCGTTATTATTAATATTTAATTCTTTATAGATTTCCACTATTGTTTTTTTATATGCATCATTCATTTTATTCCTCTTATCTATTGTTTTAATTATAACACAAAAAATTTTTAATGTAATAGGGTTTTAGCATTTTTTAAATTGTGAAACAAAAAAATCTTAAGTTTAAATTTAAGATTCAATTATATTTATTGATATTATATTATTAAGTCGATAATAATATAATTCTTTTTGATTTTTCTTATTATAACTTTCAAGTACTAGCCAAGTATCATTATATTCTTTTAAAATACCTATAGGATTGCTATTAAAAAAGGCTTCTTCATCAACTTCGATTGCAATATTTTTACCAATAAGATCTTTTAAAGATGGGAAATCATGTTTTAGCTTTTTATCTTGTATATTATTTTTTAGTTTATCAATCTTAGATGATAGACTTAAATATGCAACTATAATAGTTATAAGTAATACATATTCCATTAAAGATCATCTCCTTCAATAACTTTAATTGAAGTGATTAAATCCATATCAATTAGTTTAATTTGTATTTTTTTCTTTTTTTGATATTCAATCTTAATAAAATCATCATTGATACTTAAAATTTTAACAGGGGTATCAAATAAATTTATATCTAAATCTAAAAATTCATCATCAAAATTTAAATAAGCTGTTTTATTGATTAATTTAGAAAATATTTGCTTATTTTTTAAATTATCCTTACATTCAAATTCAACATTATTGCTTACTAATTCATCTAGACTAATTTTAAATATTTTAGCTAAAATACTAGCTTGTTTTAAATCGGGACTAGTTATATCACCTTCCCAAGAAGATAAAGTTTGTCTTGATATATCTATTTTCTCAGCTAATTTTTCTTGAGTAAAATTATATTTCTTTCGTAGACTTATAATTTTTTCACCAATTGTCATCTTCTTCACCTCATAATTATTTTATCTAAAATATAAAAAAACAAAAGTAAAATTATTTAACATATTGTCAAAATATTTTAACACTTAAATAATTATTTAGTTCTCAATAACTGATAACGAAATATTTTTAAGTTTATCAACTTTTACACTATAAACTTTTTCTTTCTCAATACTATTATCTTTAACATTAACATATTTTAATTTAACTATTGTTTTTCCCTCTTTTAATCCTTCAAAGACAAAATTAATAGATACTGGTCCACCATCTAAGGATTCATCTCCTTCAATTGTATACTTTTTTACAAACTTGGCTATTTCTTCATCCTCTATTTCATATTGCCAACTATAAGGAACGCCACCATTCGTAGTAACTGTAATTTCTAATGTTTTCCCTTCATCTACATTGAATAAAATAATCGCTGTGATAGATAAAATACAGATTAAACTTGTTAAAATTATTATTAATTTTTTATTCATCATTCTATTAACCTCTTCCTATTCTAGCTGATACTAACATATTTCTTAAATTATTTAAGTCATTTAAATTTTTTTCACTCATAAAATTCCTTCTTTCTAATTATACAAATTATCGCTTTAATATTTTTCTTTTTAAATCATACTCTTCTATCGTAATTTGATGATATTCTTCAGTTATATTTTGAATTGATTCTTCAAAAAAATTCCATAATCTTTTTTTAGTGTCTTTATTTTGACAATCAATTTTACTTCTACAATCTAGTCCTATATTTTTTATAAAAACGTTAAATTTATTATGTTTAATAGAATCATTATAATTGTCTAATTTATTTATAAATTCTAATATAATAATATCGTCAGTTTTATAGAAGCGCATATATTTCTTTTCTAATTCATAAGTATGGTCATCATCAATAATTAATTCGGAAGCATTATCTAATAAATGTAAAAAAGCAAAGTATAAGGGATGTTCTACATCAAATTCATAAGATAATTTGATTGGATTATCAAAAGCTGAATAGGCCCTAAAACCATAATCATCCCATTTAGATAATGTATAATTTTTTTCAAGTTTTCCATTTTTTTAAAAATCTTCTCTAATTGAATGCATCATAACATAATCATCAACTGTATTATAGCTTAATATTCGATTATCATTAATCTTAATCCTTTTTTCCATAAAATCTCCCAATAATAACTTTTCTATTTATCCAATTTACTAAAAATAATAGTTTTTGTTTTTAATGATATCTTATTAACTTCATAACCATATTCAGTTGCTTCTTTTTCGTAATTTAAAAAAGAATGATCTAGTTCAAAACCTAAAATCGCTTTTATGTCATTAAATGATAGTTCATAACTATCACTTTTATTATCTTTTAAATATTCCCACAATTTTTTATACTTACTCATATTATAATCTTTTATTTTTCTTTATGGTAAATCTTATGACATTCACGACAAGTAACATAAACTTTATAATTAATTAATTTTTTGTCTAATAAAGTTAATAATGGGCTTTCATCTTTCAAACAACATAACCTATTTTTAATAACAACAAAATTGTCAGTATTTTCTATACCTAAATTACTATCTTCAAAATTTATAAAAACACTACCACTACTTCCACAATTACATTTATAATTTAATTTTATTTCATCATACGTTGAATAACATAAATAACCAATATTAGTATTACAATTAGCACAATAAATCCAACCACCATAATTAGTTGCTAATGATGTATTTATTAATTCTTTATTTTTTACTACTCTAGCCATGATTTTACCTCACTTCTCATTAGGGTATTCCTTATCTTTCCAATACCACCATTTTAATTTTTCGTCTTCCCAAGTATCATTTTCCGCATAATAGACAGCCATTCGAAAGACATATAACTGGCATCTATCTTCTTTGTATTTTTTAAATTCACAATCTTGTAAATAAAGTTGTTCAGGATCTTTTCCTTTTAAATCCTCAACACATTTAATTCCTATATTTATTAAATCTTGCTTTGTATTTTTACCAACATTTGGTATCTTTAATAAATCAGTAGTCATTTCTTTATTATTTATTTTTATAAGAATTACACCTCATTCCATTACTTAATTAATATAACATATATTTTATATAATAACTAATTATTCAAGTATAAATTCAACCGAAAAATATTTTTGTTCATTACAATCTTCACTTATACAAACAGCTTTAACTAAACGGTATTCACCATTTTTTAATTCCCCATATATATGATCCCAAGATTGATTAAGTTCTAACCGATTGTTTTTATCTACTCCATAGGCTGGGAGAATAAAATTACCATCGCCCGTTACTTCAAGCATTTGCCAAATGCCATTCTCTTTTTTATCAAGCCTAAATGGTAAACCATAGTCATAATGCTCTTTATTGGTATCCGTTATAATAACCGTTGCCCCCGTTTTCGTTAAAGTACCATCTTTTATTTTCATTGATACATTCTCAATATTATCCATATCATTGTTGCTAAAGATAAAATCTAATATATTACTCACATTAACTAAATTATCACCATCTATTTCGGCAAATTTACCATTATACCCAACCATATTATTGCTTCGGTAAAAATCATATGTATTACCATCTAACTCAACTATATACCTAGCCTTATAATCATTAGTATCTAAATTATAATTTACACGACTAAATATTTCTTTTAAGGTATTGTAATCATTTTTACTTATTTTCATTTCTTTTGCATTAATCACGATTTTCGTAAAATCACTATCACTTTTTTCTATTTTGCTATAGCGAATATTATGTTTATCTAAATCATTAATTGTAATCTTACCTTTTTTTAAAGCTTCTTTTACAGGTTCTTCTATACCATTTTTATATTTGACAACTACATAAGAAGATTTTATACAAGGATAACTATATTGATAAAGTTCATCTTCATAAAATGAGTCTAAGACATCATTACAAATAAAGTCATCAATATAGATTGATTTATCAATTATATCGGAAACAAGATTATCATTATCACAACTATATTCACCTTTATCATAAACAATATAAAATTTATTCATAGGAAATCCACCTTGAACACCATATTCTGTAATTGTTATATCATTTTCCAAATCATAGTAATATGTTTTAGAATCACAAGTCTTTTTTTCATAATTATCCATTATTTTAGCTAATTCTTTTTTTAAAATATATTGACTTCTAAATGATTTAAAATTAGCTGAAAACATACAACACTCATAATCAAAACTAGATAATTTGGGAATTATCAATGTTGATACCATTTTCTCATTTTTATATTTTACAGTTCCAAAAGGAATAAATTTTATACCTATTATAAAAAAAACAGTAATAATTAAAAGACTAATTAAAGTAATTTTTTGACTTTTTTTCATACATTCTCCTTTAAACAAATTTATAAATATTAAATAAAACATTAAAATATCTTTATTAAATTTACTATTTTTCATAGTATAGTATCAAAAATTTCCAAATACAAATTCCAAGGTATTCATATTTTTGCAGCTTCAAACTTTTTCAAAAAATTTTAATATACTTATAATTTTTTTACTTTACTTATAGAGATATTTTTATTGTAAAATCTTATTTTTGTCCTCGCCTTTTATTTGTAATTTTTTTCTTGTTTTTTCTAATTCTTTTAAGCTTTTTTTAGGAGTAGGAAAATCCTCAGGCATAGTTCCACCTAATCTTTTGATAGTTTTTCTAACTTCTTTACCAACCAAATTATGAGCTTTTTTTAGATTATTTTCACCCTTAATATTTTCATTTTCTATTTTTTGCTTTGTTTGCGATATTCTAAATGAATTAGCAATTAATTCATCACTACACATATTATCTAAAATATCTTCACGATATCGAAGTCCTTTTCTTTTAAAAATATCATCAGCAGTTTCACCATTATATAAACCTTTATAACCTGCATTATGAAACTGATCCATATTTTTTACTCCTGCATTTTTGACAACTTGCTGTAATAAATAATTTCCTTGTTTAGTTATGTTTCTTTGATAAAATCTTTTTTCAGTTTCTGGTAAATTATCATATTCTATTTCAGATAATTCTTGTTTTCTTGTTTGAATGGCAAAATAAGTTTGACCTAGAGCAACTACCTCTTTTCGTGGATTGGCATTTTGAACAATTAAATAACAAGCATATCTATTTAGCTTGTAATCCAATATTTTCTTAACTCCACCATTAGGCATTTTTGATGTTTTGTCGACCACGACAAAACATTGAGAAATATCATAATTACTGTTTTTACAAGCACTTTTTGCCTTTTCTATAACTCCTTCAAATTTTCTCCATTCTACATACTCTAAAGCTTTTTGTAATTCACGAGCGTTCCAATATTCATTTCCATTGGAATCAAGATGTTTAATATCTTCAAAATTAATATTTTCTTCTTTTTTTATGATATTAATTTTATTCAAGTTAATTCCCCCTTTTATGAATATTATACTACAAATTAAAACTAATTTCTTGTAAAAAGAAACAAAAATTTTACAACATGATATGAGAAAACACCACATTAACTATTAACACCAAAATAGTCTGTGTATTATTTACATAACAACATTCCATTCTCTCATATTAAAACGATTTTATTCATAACACCCAATTTTTCAGCAAATTTCATTTGCGTTAATTTTGTTAACTTTCACATATTGGAAATAAATTTTCCAATTTTTTTCTGATCCATACTTTTTTCCTCCTTGGATTCAGTTTACAAATAACAAGGTTAATAAGCAATACCATAGATGTAGAATTAAATAATTTCACATTAAGTGTTAAATATTTTGAATCTTTTTTAATTAATTATTAAACCTAATCTGCTTTATCATATCATCAAAATCAATAGTTATATAATATTAAAAATAATATATAAATTAATATCTATCTCTATATTTTTCTTTAGCTAAATTAACTATTTCCATAACGAATTCTTTCTTACTATCCGTATATAAATCTCGATTAGGTTTATATTTTTTATATAAAAATAGTTTTAATTGTTCATATTCTAAAGCCTTATTTAAATTATCATTTAAATAATCTCTAAAATATAATTCATCACAATCATGATACTTTTTTATGTGAATATGAAAAACTTCTTTAGCATAACCATTTTGTGTATAACCTTTATTAAAAGATATTTTATTTAAATTTTCATTCATAAGAATATAATTATTTTCAAGTAGAATAGCCTTTATGATATCCATATCACTATTAGAGACAACTTCAATTAGAATATCGACAATCGGTTTAGTTTTAATATTTTTTATGGCTGTACTACCTATATGACTTATTCTTTTTATATGTGATTTTAATAAAGATTTTAAATATTTTTCTTCTTTCAAATATTGTTCTTTAAAAGTTTCACTATTTTGAGTAAAAGTGATGGGAAATAATTTCCATAATTGTTCTAAAGATAAACGATTTAACTCCATATATTTTCCAACTTTCAATTATAATTAAATTTTAAAATAATGTCATTTGTTCATTATTCTTTTTTTCTTTTTTATAAGCAGCAATAATATCATTCATCTGATAAAGAATACCATATTTATCACATTCATCTGTAAAAACTTTATATAATTTTTTATAGTTTAAAGAGGTACAATTATAACTTTCACCATAGTATTTAATATATTTTTGTTTCAACCCAATAAAATGCTTATCTAATTTATCAAAATAATAATCCCGCTGATTTTCTCTTAACGTCATACCCATATAGGTATGAATAAATTTAGCTCCAGAAACATACGCAAGTCGAACTAATTTTTTTATATCATTTTCATTATCAGTAATAAATGGTAAAACTGGATTAAGCATAATACCCGTAAATATTCCACTAGATGTTAGAGTTTTAATTGCTTCAAAGCGTTTAGATGATACACATACATTTGATTCAATTATTTTTGCTAATTCATCATTTGGTGTTGTAATAGTAAATTTAACGATAACATCATTTTTGTCATTTATTTCTTTTAATAAGTCAATATCTCTTAAAATTAAATCACTTTTTGTATCAATGGAAACACCAAAACCATATTTAGATATAAGTTTTAATGCCCCTCTTGTTTGTTCATACTTTAATTCTTTAGGATTATAGGTATCAGACATAGAACCAATACCAATTATGCCTTTTTTTCTATTTTTAGCCAATTCTTTTTCTAAAATTAATAAGGCATTCTCTTTACCCCTAACAATATCAAAATTATCTATATGATAGCAATTACTTCTACTATCACAATAAATACACCCATGAGAACATCCCTTATATAAATTCATATTATAATCGATTCCATACCACTCGTTACCATATTTAACTTTTGATAATATCGTTTTAGCTTTTATAAATTCCATTTTAATCCTTTAATAATTTTTCAAGCGCATTAGCATTTAATATAGTATTTGAAATAAATTTACCTTTATAAAAATTAGCCCAGTTATTAAATACACATGGCACATTTTTAGCTTTCTCTAATGTATCAATTTTAATAAAATTAATTTTAACATTATTTACTTTTGCATATTCTGTTAACTCATTAATCTCATGTACTACATAAGGACATTCTGGACTATAATATATTGTAAAATCTTTGTTATTAATTTTCATTGTTCTCGCACTATCATTAAATTTAGGTGTTTCATTATCATCAAATGATAAAGCCAATAATTGATAGTCAGCAATTTCATCGACTACTTTAAATCCATAGTGTTCATAAAATTTCTTTTCACCTAAAAAAGGTTTCTTCTTTTTAGAAGTGAGCGTGCAAATCCCACTCATACCTAATTTTTTTGCATCATTTATCGCGTAAGTGAGTAGTTCATTAGCAATCCCTTTACCCTTAAAACTACCAGCTACCCATAAACAATAAATGTATTCATAATTTTTCCCATTAATAGGAACCCAAGCTGTTTCAAGTGGTTCATATTCAATAAAAGTTTTTCCTCTAGCATTTAATTTTCTAAATATATGACCATCTTTTAATTTACTTTTAATCCATTCTTTTTTATTATTGACACCCAGTTGATGCTTAGGGTCACCAATCGCGCAACATAAATGTTCATTATCAATATTATCCAATGTTATATTTATATACTCATGCATTTTTCTTTACTCCTTTAATAAATTATCAATCATTAAATCAATATAACAAATGATTTCCTTATTTAAATTTTAACATATTTTTTGAAAATATTAAAGATTGTCCAACTACAAAATCATTTTTTTAGTTTATATGAATTATAAATGAACACAAGTATACAGTTCCTAAGTAATTTCATTTTTTCTGTTACTTACAGCATTTTCTTATAAAAACATTATATTATAAATTTCAAACTAATTAAATAAAATAATGTAAAATTAATAATATTTAATAATCATAACCACGCATAAAATACGTGGTATGATCAACCCCTATAAGGGGATATAACTAGCCAACACCTAAAAGGTGCTGGCTTTCACTTTGTTCAAGCCTTTCTGCTAATTACTCTTCGCTACCCATTAAATGTGTTCTTATATTCTTTCTTTGTTAACTTATCACTCATGATATCTTCTTTTTCTTGGTCTTGAATACACTTTCTTATTGTTGCCTCATTCAATCACACCGTGCTTACATAGTAACCTACTGCCCAAAAATTTCTATTCCCAAATTTATATTTTAAATTTGCATGTTTTTCGAATAACATTACTGTACTCTTTCCTTTTAAGTATCCCATAAAACTGGATACACTATATTTGGGTGGGATTGAAAGCAATAGATGTACATGATCTGACATAAGGTGTCCTTCCTCTATTTTTATACCTTTATATCTACATAGATTAGCTATTATTTCTCCTAAGGCCTTCCTTAACTTATTATATATTATTTTTCTTCGATATTTTGGTATAAACACTATGTGATATTTGCACATCCACTTAGAATGTGTTAAACTATTTTCCAGAGGTCATCGCTCCTTTCTTGATATAATTCGGCTTGAACATCCTCATTATATCACGTCGCGATTTCCTCTTTTTACTTAAGTTTTAATCTCACTCGCATAGCGAGTGGTTTTTTGTACCACCTTTCGGTGGTACACCCTAAAGGTTAATTAAAAAATGATTAAAGCATTTTCTATATCTTATTTCCTTTTTAATGACAATATTAATACGAAAGCAATTAATACTAGTACTATTTGTAAAATGATAATTGGGTAATAAAGCCATAAATATAATATAAATGTTTTAAAAAAAGAATTTAATAAATGGAGAACTAAAATTTTAATTAATTTTCATTTTGATCCTCTTTTATGCCCACTTTGTCATGAAGAAATGGTATACTATAAGAGTTATTACACATGATTGGAGG
>JAAWGF010000019.1 GCA_022795155.1 Bacilli bacterium
ATATTCATATGGAAGACCTCCTTAAATGTTTTATGGTAATTACATTTTAACAAAGGTCTTCCTTTTTGTATACTCATCCCCAAACCATTTTACACTATCAATATATTATAAAATTTGACAAATGAGGAAGACTATGCTAAAATACACGACATTGAAGGGGGAAAAAGTATGTTAAATAAAAAGGGACTACAAATATTTTTAAGTTTGGCAACTATTAGTACTTTAGCTGGGAGTATTATTTTAACCCATGAGAATTATGCCGTTAAGGATTTAGAAGATATGTGTCCAATATCAAAATTTTATTATGATTCGGGTATGAATCAAAAGGCCTATGAGCATCAATTAAATCATTATAATAAATTATCAGCATCCAATAATCTTGAATATAATTTTGAATATGGACAGGAGCAATATATACCAATTGATGGTTATACCATGAATGAAGATGGTAAAACCTGTTATATAGAGGATGATCCAATCGAAATCAAAACAAATAATGAAGTTATGTATGTAGCACCAATAGGTTATACTTTAAAAGGCGATAAATGTATCAAAACTTCTGATGCGATTTATGAATGTGAAGGAATTCTTGTTAGTGATAATAATGCTAATGATATTGCACTAATTATTTATGATGAAGGACAAAAAAAATTAGTAAAAATGTAAGATATAACTCAATATTATTATAAGACATTATAGTAATTTTTCTAAAAGAGCAACAATTAATGTTGCATTTTTATTTTGCTAAAATATATATTGACAAAACAAATTGTCAATGTTAAAATAAACAATACAAAAAGAGGGATAGATGTGGAGAAAATTAAAATAATTGGTCATAGAGGAAATATAATGGTTTCGACTGAAAATTCAGTCTCAGCTATTCTTGATTGTTCAAGGAACCCCAATATTGATGGAACAGAGTTTGACATTAGGCCAACTAGTGATGATAAAATAGTTGTTATACATAATGATAGTATACCTAATTTAAATGGGAAGATGACTAAAATTTATGATTTAACTTTAGATGAAATAAATCATTTGAAATTTAGAATAAATTTAACGGATCAACTTTTGTTGAAAGGTTTTCATTTGTTAAAAGAAGATAGATATTATTATAATCGATATTGCGAAATAAGTAGACAAAATTCTAATATAGCTACATTTGATGAAATTATGAAAAACTATAGTCCTAAAAAACATATGTTGATTGAACTAAAGGGCAAAGTTAATGAGTATACGCCTAAAAAACAAGCTATTTTTGAAGATAATATTATTGAAATTTTAAAACAAAATGATTATCAAAATAGAGATTTAACTTTAGAAAGCTATAATTTTGACGCTCTCTTTAGAATAAAAAATAAATTGCCTGATTTAAAAATTGTTGCGTTAGTTAATAAATTTGGGAATTTAGAATGTTTAGACATGCCATTCGATGGTGTAAGTCTAGAATATGTTATGCTTAATCATAAAGTTATAAATAAGATAATAGAAAATAAAATGATGCTATATACATGGGATTGGAAAAAATCTTTAAAGCATAGTCAAAATATAGATAGAATTTTTTCAGCATTTGAAGAAGAGATAAAATCTGGCGAGTTACCATTATATGTTATTAATGATTTTCCAGAAAAGGCCCAACAATATATAAAACTTTAATTTCTTTTACACTAACACAAAAACGAAATTAATTTAGGAAGAATAGCAAACTATTCTTTTTATTTTATTAGAAGACATAAGATAATATTTAACAAAAAAATCTAGTTTGTACTAGATTATTTATTAAAGTATATAATTTTATTTATTTAGATGTTTAATTTATTTTTGATAATTTTTGGATATTTCTTTTTCTAAATAGTATTCATCACTTATCACTTTAGTAACTAAACCACTTTTTTTAAAAAACATATATTTATTATCAATTTCATCAAAATTATCAACAAATTTCATTGAGATACTTTTATCATCATTAATTTTATAAACTTTATATTTATAAGTAATATCTCTAACCTTATTATCTGTATATTCATTAATATCAATATTTTTCCAATGACTTTCATAATGATAACCAGTATGATATCCCATAAAGTATTCATATTTTTTGCTTTTATAATTATATCCATAATCATAACCATAATAGTTCCCATAAATATAATCATTTATAACATATTCTTCTCTTTGGTGTTGGTTACTATTTACTATTTTTTTTAAATATTCTAAATTATCATTAATAATATAAAAATCATTTTCGCATATTAACGAAACATTCTCAATATCTTCAGAATAATAAGCAGTCCAATCAAAACCTTTTACTTTTAATTTCTCACTATTGATATATTTTGTTAAATTATTTTTTTCATTATGATATATATGAATGTGTTCATTTTCTATATTACAGTTAGATGCTTTCCCACAACCCGTTAGGGTAATTGCCATTCCGCTAGATATTAAAATAGCTAATAATTTTTTATTTACATATGTTTTTTTCATTGCTATATCCCCCTTTTTCTTAAATATATTAATATTAAATTAATCATTTGTCAATATTAAAATATTTAAAATCTTTATAAGAAATAATTGACATTTTATTAAAAAAGATGTAATTTATAATTAATAATTATGAGGTGGGTAATATGGTTGTTAATAATTTAAATATTTGTTTATCTGAAGCATTATTAAAAAAATTAATAATATATTATCTTTTTGTGCCAATTAATCATAGAACAGAATTAAAATCTGTTCTTTTTTGCAAATTAAAGGAGGGATATAATGAATAATTTGACGATTGAAGATTTATTAAATTTAGTTCGGGCTTATGAACCAACGAAAATTAATATAGTTGAACAAGCCTATAAATTTGCTGATTTGTTGCATTCAGGACAACTTCGTCAAAGTGGCGAGCCTTATATAATTCATCCATTAAATGTGGCATGTACATTAGCTGAAATGCATGCCGATATAGATACTATTTGCGCGGGACTTTTGCACGATACATTAGAAGATACTAAAGTAACTAAAGAGGAAATTATCGAAACATTTAATGGAGATGTCGCTACTTTAGTTGATGGTGTCACTAAAATTAGTAAAATAAACTTTTCAACAAGAGATGATGAGGATCTGGCTAATACTAGAAAAATTATCACAAGTATAACAACCGATGTGAGAATAATTATTATTAAGTTGGCTGATAGACTACACAATATGCGAACATTGCAATATAAAAAGAAAGAAAAACAACAAGAGAATGCCTTAGAAACATTAGAGATATTTGTTCCTCTTGCTCACTATATAGGAGCTCATCGCATTAAAATGGAATTAGAAGATTTATCACTTCAATATTTACGTCCTGATGCCTACAAAAGTATTGAAGAAAAAAGGTCATTGATAGAGGAGGAAAATACAGAGTATTTATTTAATATGCGGAATACAATTAATAATATATTAAATGAAAATAGTATTGAAAATTGGATTAAAATTTGTATAAAAAATATATATGGTATTTATAAAGACTTAGAAAATGATTATAATCTATCATCTATACATGACTTATTAGCACTAAAAATTGCTGTCGCCAATACCGAAAATTGTTATCGTTCTTTAGGATTAATTCATTCCAAATATCATCCTGTTAATGAATTATTTAAAGATTATATTTGTAATCCTAAAAATAATATGTATCAATCATTGCATACGACAGTATTTGGTGAAGCCAATAAATTAATTCAGCTTCAAATCCGTGATTATGATATGGATCGTGTCGCATCATTTGGATTGGCTACTTATTGGTATATTAACGGTTGTGATGCTAGAGAGGTAATGCAAAAAAAATTAACAGAAAAATGTCAATTCTTTAAAACTTTGAGTGAAATAAATTCTGTATTTGCCAACAATCAGGATTTTGTTAATCAAATAAAATCGGAATTATTTTCAAATCGAATATATGTGTATAACACAGGCGGTATTGCCATTGAATTACCTAAAAATTCTACACCTATCGATTTTGCTTATAAGCTAAGTACAAACAATGGGAATCATTTAGTTGCTGCAATAGTTAATGATAAATACGTTCCTCTTAATTATTCACTTAGCGATAATGACAGAGTAGAAATTCAGTGTAATGATTTGAGTAGGCCTACTTCTGAATGGTTAGATGTAGTTCAAACAACAAAAGCAAAAAGGTTGATAAAGGAATATCTAAAAGAAATGAAATCCTATTCATGATATTACTTACATAAATTTATAGTAAGTATTGACAAAACATGTATCAAATATTAGAATATATTACTAATTACGAGGGGGATTTAAAATGAGTAGTATTAATACAATTGGGCATATAGCTGATCCTAATTATGATATACCTAAAAGTTTAAAAACATTGATATCGGATTTCTATTTTAATACTAGTAATATTAATAAAGATAACATCAAAATTATTGGACATAGAGGCAATCAGGGTGTTGCAACTGAAAATTCATACAATGCGATTATTGACTGTTCCAACAATGTCAATATTGATGGAACCGAATTTGATATTAGACCGACTAAAGATAATAAAACCGTTGTTATGCATAATGAAAACGTTAATGGAACAACTAGTTCAAAAGGAAGAATTCAAGATTTAACCTTAGAAGAATTAAAAAAATTACGTTTTAAAACCCAAACTGTTGATCAATTTTTACAAAAAATATTTAATATTTTTAATAGAGATAAATATTTTTATGAACAATATTGCCGTCTTGGTAAACAAAATTCTAAAATAGTGTTATTTTCTAAAATTATGGAATCCTATAGCCCTAATAAACATATGCTTATTGAACTTAAAGGGCAAATAGCCGAATATTCAAATTCTAAACAAAGATATTTTGAAGATAACATTGTTGATATTTTGAAACAATATGATTATCAAAATAGAGATTTAGCATTAGAAAGTTATAATTTAGATGCCCTTTTTAGAATAAAAGAAAAACTTCCTGATTTAAAAATAATAGCTTTAATTAACAAAAATGGCAATTTAAAACCATTAGATATGCCATTTGATGGTGTAAGTTTAGAATATAATTTATTAAATATGACATCCGTAGAAAAAGTCATGAAAAACAATATGGTACTATATTCATGGGACGATAAAAGACCTATAGCGCATTATAATACAATAAATGAGATGGTATTTAGATACGGAAATGAAATTGAGTCCGGGGAATTACCACTATATGTGATTAATGATTTTCCTGAAAAAGCCCGTCAATATATAAAAAAATAGTATTGCAAAATACTGTTTTTGTTCTTAACTTAAATAATTTTTAATAGAGGTGTTTTGTGGAAAATATAAATATAATAAAAAAGCAAATAAAATTAAATAGTAGATTAGCTAAAATAATGAGTAAAAATGGTATTTCAAGACTTCGATTAACGAGTTTTGGCAATTCAATAGCATCAGGTTACTCTTTTGTACGAACTATTAAACCATTAATATATAGGAATGGTAGTTTAGAGAAAATTTTAAAAAAATCAGGAATAGTATTAGATATTCATCATTTTGCTCGAAATCAAAATAATAATGATGAAAAATTATTTGAATGGTTACAAACAAATATAAAGGAATCTGAAATTCATAAAATGAATCTTAAAGACTATGTTGATGGTAAAATTAAAATATCAAGTAATGGATTAACTCAAGAAAATATTGCTAATTGGTATTCTACTAATTTAAAAGATGATTTGGGGTTGCAAGATTTAATTTTAGATAATGACGTTGGATTAGCGAATCTTGTCATTTATAATGGTTGCACAGGCTCCTTTTTAGATAATGTTTCAAGGAATGGTAAATTAAGTCATAAGTTAACTTATGGAATAAAAATGGATTTAATTTCCCTAGAAGCAACTCTAAAATATATTCAAAATAGTAATCGAAGATTTAATACAAATACGCAAGTGTTTTTATGTGGGGCTCCTAATTTTTTAGGACTAAATATTTCAGAATTTATCAATGCCAAATTAAGAAAAATAGCTAATAAATATGCAAATGTTACTTATGTAGAACCAATTAAATCAAAAATTTTTTATAAAAAATATGTATCCGAATCAACAAATAATGAACAAAAATCTTTTCTTAATAAAATTAATTTTTTAGGTTTAGATATTCATTATAATGAAACAGAATATTTAAGATTTATTAATAATATTATTGATACTATAAATAAAAACTATTTAATAAATCAGGCGATGATTAATATAGACCGAAATTTTTATAATTTTAGTAGTAATTTAGAATTAAATAAACAACACCTAATAGGCGATAATCTATATATCCAAGAATATATAGACGATATTTTATATGAATATAGTAAATTATTGTCAGTTAATCAAAAAAAAGAACTTATATTAAAACTTAAAAAATATATTTTGGATAGATTACCATCAGATTTTTACTATTTAGGTAAAGCAAATTTTAATAAAGTGGTTACTGATAAATGTAAAAAATTTCATAAGTAAATTTAATTGCGAGGAAATATAATGAAATATAGATTAGAATTAATAAATAAAAATATGGGTGAAGATGTTTATTTAATGTATCAAGATATTCCGAGTGAAGAACTTGGAAGTACCAACAAACTTAAAAATTGTTCTCTAGAACAATTTTATAGAATACTTGAAGAATTTAAAAAAGAAGAAACCATAATTAATCCCACATTAAATACGACAACTAATCGCTATATTTTTTATGTCAATAATGAACCACTAGGTGAACTTGGTATTAGAACAACTTTAAATGAAAAATGGTTAAATAAGGGTAGTCAAATATTTTATAAGATTAGATTAAGTAAAAGGAATCAAGGCTATGGTACAAAAATGCTTGAATTGGCTCTTGAAGAATGCAAAAAATTAGGCATGAAAAAAGTTAGAATAAATTGTGATGATTCTAACATAGCTTCGAAACGAATTATAGAAAAAAATGGCGGTAAGATAGATATTAAAAGTTATAAAACCTTAGTAGGATTTAGTAGTAGTTACATAATTAATATATAAATTATTTCTCTTTATTTAAGAATTCTAAACAATCTTGAAACATCATATAATGACCTTTATTAAATAATTGATTTTGATAAAGTTTTTTTATTTCATCGGATGTAGCCCATTTGATATCACTAACCTCATCTTCTTGAATCTTAATATTCTGAATATCTATATTTGCTTTTAAATAATATAAGTCACAAAAAGAGTTTTTACCACTAGCTTGTTTAAAAAGAATTGGTTTGTTTATTGATATTCCAAGCTCTTCTTTAACTTCAGTTATAATTCCTTCAATTGAAGAGTCACCACTTTTTGGATGCCCACCAGTAGTTGCCCATAGTCCGCCTTTATCAATAGTTCTTTTTTGAATTAAAAATTCGTTTTTATTATTTTGGATAAAAATAACTACCATTAATATAAATTTATTTTCTGGAATTTTATCATTTTTCAAAATTTTTTCGCCTGTCAATATTCGATTATTATCATATAAATCACGGTATTCCATTTTACCACTTCCTTCATTATTAATATTATCAAATAACTTATATTAAGTCTAGGATAATAGATAATAATGAATAAATCTAATGTTATGAATTAAAGAAATATATAAAAATGTATTGACATATATATAAATTGTGATAGTATGTATAAATGAAGAGGGTAATTTGTTTATGAAAGATATTATGATTTTTAAGAAAAAAGCTTTAGCCGTATTAAGTACAGGTATAATATTAACATCTTTTGCTGGATGTAATTTAGATGAGAATAATTTAATTGAAAGTGAAAATCCAAAACAAAGTAGTGTCGAAATGATGGAAGAAACTAAAGCAAATGAAACAGAAAAAGCATCTAAAAAGGAATCTATCGATGAAAACAATAATTTAAGAGATAAAATTAAAGCCCATGCTATAGCTTTAAGTACAATGCTTAGTGCAATAGTGGCACTTAAAGTGATTTTGTCAAAAGAAAAAGATGAAATAAAAGATGAAGAGTTAAAATTAGATAGTAAGAAAAAATATGATAAACAAAAAACATATCATAGATAATATTATTAAAAATCAAATTATAAAAAAGAAAATACAAGTTATCTTATTAATTTGTATTTTTATATTTTAGAATATTTATTAATAAAATTTGAGTTTGATTTGACAAATACAAGTACCAATGTTAGAATAAGTGATACATTCAAGGAGGAGTATTAATGAGCAATAATATGAAAAATAATCAAAAATTAACAGGATATGCTAGTATAGATAAGCCACAAAATATTGGTTTCACTTTTTTTGAAAGGCATCCATTAATACCAAACATTAATATATATAATACTATAAAATTATTAAGTGTATTTTATAGAAATGAAATAGCTATTGATTGTTTAGATTTAAATGTTAATTATCAAACAGTATTAGATGACGCCATAACAATATCATTAGCATTAAAAGAATTAGGTGTAGGTTCTGGAGATATAATTGCAGTCTCTATGCCAAATCTTTATCAAGCTGTTGCTACATTTTTTGCTTGTAATAGGATAGGTGCGGTAACTACATTTTTGAATTCCTTTGCTTCAACTCAGGAAATAAATTATTACTTAAATTTATTTGAATCCCCAATTTTTATTAATTATAATAAATCAAGTGAAGAGAATAATGATACAAAAAAAAATACAAGGGTCAAGCATATAATAACACTGGATAAAAAAAATATTAATACAATTAATATGTATAATGACTATCATATTACTAATAATCAAACTACTATTGACTTTAACAGTTTAGGAAGCATTGCAAAATTTCAAAAAACTAAATTTGAGAGATTTCACAGTTCAAAAGAAAATGCGGTTATTTTGTTTACTAGTGGAACTACGGGAAATCCCAAACCCGTCGTTCTTACAAATAAAAATATATTAGCGAGTGGAATTTATTTAAAAAACTCTAGTCACATACAGAATAATGTTGACAAAAAAACCTTAGTTTGTGTTCCATTTACATATCCTTATGGATTTGGAACTTCCACATTAATGACATTACTAAGCAATAAAACGGCTATCTTAGCTCCAAATATATCTAAAGATACAATTAGTTATTATTTAAAAAAGAATCCAAATATTATTTTTGGAAGTCCGGCTTTATTAGAGATTATTATGAAGAATATTCCGCCAAATCAAAATTTATCATCTGTTTCAACTTTTATATCAGGTGGTGATTTTTTAACTCCTTCCAATAGTGAGAGAGGTAAAAAGTTTTTTGAGAAACATGGAGCACATGTAAAAATAGGCAATGGTTCTGGCAATGCTGAAACTGTTTCTTGCGGAACTAATCCTGTTGGCATAGATATTAAACCTGAAACAGCTGGTAAAGTATTAGTTGGAACTGATATAATGATTGTAGATCCAAATACTATGGAAGAGAAGAAATATAATGAGGAAGGATTGCTATGTGTATCTGGCAAGCATGTATTTAAGGAATATTACAAAGCTGCTGATCTTACAAAAGAGGTAAAATTTAAAAGAAATGGGAAAGAATATTTTAAAACGGGGACGATGGGTTTTATTGATCAGCAAGGATATTTTACTCTAACCGGAAGGCAATCTAGATTTTATATAATGTCAACGCTGAATAAAGTATATTGTGATCACATTCAAAATATAATATCACAACTTGATTGTGTACAAGATTGCGCAATTGTCAAAGTGCCAGATGATGATAAATTATTTGTAAATAAGGCATATATAGTAATTAATAAGAAGATAGAAAAAAATGATATTGAAAGTTATATTATAGATTTGCTAAATAAACCATTAATATCAAAAAATGGTGATATTTTACAACTTAAAGATTATGAAATTCCAACATATTTTGAATTTGTAGAATTTTTGCCGAGAAAAGCTGGAACAGAGAAAATTGATTATACATTATTAGAACAGGACGCAATTGAAAAGCTACCAAATAATAAAAAGATGGTGTTAAAAATAACCTAAAACTAAGTCATAACTATAAAGTTAATATTTATAGTTTTTTTTGAAAAAGAATATAAATATATGTTATAATAATTCAAGAAAATAGTGAGGTGTTTTATTATGGGTAGTGGTTTATTTTTTCCAATATGTGCAATACCTTTTAGTATTTTGATAATTCTTTTGTTTTTTTATAAAGGTCATGTAAAAAATGAGGAGACTAGGATATACTCTTTACTTATTATTTTGAATTTTATAGGTTTATTTATTGAAATTTTATGTACTGTTGGTTCATTAATTTATAATTATTATCCAATAATTAGCAATATAATATATAAAACTTATTTAGTATACTTAATTACATGGATAGGCCTATTTTTATCTTATGTACAATCAATTTCAACAAGATTACCTTTTGAGAGAAATAGAAAATTTAAGTTATTATTAAGGGTTTTATTAATTATTGAAATTATTATTATATATATTTTACCAATAGATCTTATTATAGAGAATAATTTCTCTACTAGATATACCGCTGGACTAAGTGTCGTTTTCGCATATATAATATCAAGTATTGATATTTGTATAATTATAGGTATTATGATTAAAAACATCAAAAATTTAAAAAGTAAAAAATATATACCAATATTCGTATTCCTTACAATTGGAACTCTTGTTATAATTATACAAGGATATAATCCACAATTATTATTAATGACTTATGCTGAAACATTTATTTGTCTATTAATGTACCACACAATCGAAAACCCAGATATGAGAATGATTGAACAACTAAATCTAGCTAAAAATACGGCTGAACGTGCAAATCAAGCCAAAAGTGATTTTTTATCAAGTATGTCACATGAGATAAGAACTCCTTTAAATGCCATTGTTGGTTTTTCTGAATGTATCAATCAATCTAATACTTTAGAAGAAGCCAAAGAAAATGCCACTGATGTTATAACCGCTTCTAATACATTATTAGAAATAGTAAATGGAATTCTTGATATATCAAAAATAGAGTCAGGTAAATTAGAACTTATTCAAAATGATTATGATACTTATAAATTATTTAATGATGTAGCAAAACTAATTCAAGCTCGTATTGGTGATAAACCAATTGATTTTAAAGTTGATATCGCACCAGACTTACCACCAGTTTTATATGGGGATCATACAAATGTTAAAAAGATTATGATTAATCTGTTAACTAATGCAGTAAAATATACAGATAAAGGGTTAGTTGTATTAAGTGTAAAATGTGTAAAAGTAAGTAAGGATATTTGTCGCTTAATTATTTCTGTTAAAGATACAGGCCGTGGTATTAAAAAAGAAAATATCGATAAATTATTTAATAAATTCCAAAGAATTGAAGAAGATATGAATACCACGATTGAAGGAACAGGCTTAGGACTTGCAATTACAAAACAATTAGTTGAAATGATGAACGGCAATATTGTTGTTAATAGTATATATGGTGAAGGTTCTAACTTTACAGCCGCCATTGATCAGAGGATATCTCTTGAAAATATTACCTTAGAATCAAATAATATTGTAACGCAAATTGATTTAAAAGATGCAAAAATATTAATTGTTGACGATAATAAATTAAATCTAAAAGTAGCTAGAAAACTACTTTTACCTTATAATTGTGATGTAGATATTTGTGAAAGTGGTTTTGAATGCCTTGAAAAAATTAAAAGCGGAAATATTTATGATTTAATTTTAATGGATGATATGATGCCTAAAATGCGTGGTACTGAAACTTTGGAAAAACTAAAGGAATTAGACAACTTTAATATTCCAACTATAGCTTTAACAGCAAACGCTATAACAGGTATGAGAGAACATTATTTAAAATGTGGCTTTAGTGATTATTTATCTAAACCAATTGAAAAACAAGAATTAGAAAAGGTACTAGAGAAATGTTGTTCTAAGCAAAAAAACATAGAACAAAAAGAAGAAATAAAATTACAAAACAGTTCTTCAGATGTTAATAAATCTAAAAAATCAGAAATAACTAATGATATTAATTATTTAGATTATAGTGATAAAAAAATATTAATCGTTGATGATAACAAAATAAATATTAAGATTGCTAGTAAAACTCTTGCTCCATATAAATTTCAAATTGAAGAGGTATTAAGCGGCTTTGAATGTTTAGAAAAAATCAAAAATGGTAATCATTATGATTTAATATTTATGGATTATATGATGCCTGATATGGATGGAATTGAAACTCTAAAAAAATTAAAAGAAGTACCGAATTTTAATACTAAAGTTATTGCTTTAACAGCAGACGCTGTTGATGGCGCAAGAGAAAAATTTTTAAATGCTGGATTTGATGAATATATATCAAAACCGATCGATAAAGATTTTTTAAATAAGGTAATCAATGAATTGTTAAGTACTAATATCAAAAATATAAATGAACAAAATTTAGCATCATCAAAAGAATTATTTGCTGATATTTCAAGTGAACTATTAGATATGAGTAAATCATTGGATGAAATTGTAATAGATACCAATCCATTAAATTCTAAACAAAAAAATGTCGATAAAGAATTAGTTACTAATAAAAAAGATATTACTTATTTAAAAGAAAATAATATTGATGTTGATTCTTCAATTGAATTATTAGGTAGTATTGATGATTATAATGATACTTTAGAAGAATTTTTGAACAATATAAATGAAAGAATAACTAAATTAGAAAAATTTAAAAATGAAAAAGATATGGAAAACTATGCTATAGAAGTTCATGCCCTAAAAAGTGATTCTAAATATTTAGGCTTTAAAAGATTAGCCGAATTATCGTATAATCATGAAATGAAAAGTAAAGAAATTGACATAGACTATATTATTAATACTTATGATGAATTAATGAGCGAGTTAAATAGTGTTTTAGAAATTATAAAAAAATATATTTAAAAATAGGATATTAAAAATTATTTATCCTATTTTTCTTTTAATGTTATACAAAAATAAAATAATATTGACATTTACAAAAAAAGTGATATCATAACATAAATAAAAAAGGGAGGAAATATATGGATAATTTAGAAAATGAAAATCCTATTAATAATGAATTAGAAAGTAATAATACAGAAAAAGCGACCACTAGTAATAGAAAAAAAATTTCTTGGTTAAATATTGCATATGATGTTTTTACCACATTAATTGGTGCCAATATGGCAGGCAACATGATGATTTTAGCAAATAATTACAATATTGATGAATTACCAACACCTAGTAAAATATCTATTTATGTTGGTGGGGTCACTTCTATCCTTATGGGAACATGGATAGTATGCAAATCTGGTGACCATTTTTGGAGACACTTAGAAACAAAACTTTACGGTAGTAATTCAGAAGAAGATATTGTGCAAATACCTGAAGATAAAAAAGTAATTTCTAAGAAAAAAACAAAATAAAATATAATTTATATTGGAGAAAATAATTATAGAGCTGATATTAAAAGGAGGAAAAATAATGGATTATGATTATCGTGATAAAATTACATTAGTAGCTTTAAATGACTCATTATTACAAAATTTGAAAAGTCATAATCAAACTAAAAATGATATTGTAGTTTATCGCGTAGCCGAAAAATTAAATGCTAAAGGATTAGAAAATATTTTACCTATTGATTGTGGTAGTTTATTTGTAAACAAGCAACATAATATTACCGAATTTTTAAAAAACAATTTATCGTTAGCTGAAATAAAGGCTGTTCAACAATTAGGAATAGATAAAGCTAGACATGGGGTTGCTAAATTAGCTATAAGCCCAAAATTAAAAAATTATTATACTATTGAACAAGGAGACAATGAAATTCATATTTCTGATGCCATTAAAGAATCAAAAAAAGTAGGTGTTCTATTATCCTGTGTTTCCAATGATATGATGACTTCTGTTTGGGCCGATCCTATTAGTTATATGTTGGCACATATTCCATTGATGGATAAAACAGCTTTAAAAAGAGCCGCTATTTTATTAAGGGAAAAACCTTTAAGACAAAATGTTGTTGATGGTTTAAAAATAAATATGGAGCAAATTCTTGGAATTAACGCCAATGCTAAAATATGTACATTTGGTATATATAGTCCAATGGTCTTACCACAAACATTTGATATAATAATCGATGAGATTAATTACAATGTCCATCAAGTGACTAGAGAATATAATCAAAATTATATTGATATTAATAGTTTAAATTCAAAAATAATTGATTTTCATCCAAATACTAAAGGTTATGAAGACATTTCAACATCGGTAGCTGATAGGTTAAGATATGCCTTCCATACAGAGGGAATAACTAAAAGAGGTATTTCGGAATTTGAGTATAATAATTTAGGTTTAGATGGTGCCATATCTGATATCCAAAAATATGGTTTACAAGAGAAAAATTATGTTGAGCAATTTGTTTCATATATAGAGCAAAAATATAATTATTCTGAAGAGCAAGCAAATAAAATATTTAATGCCTTTTTAGTTGGTCGTCCACAGGAAGCAGTTGATATGGAAGAAATATATACGAAGGCAAAAACATTAGTAAAATAGAAAAAATACCAAGTCGGTATTTTTTTTCTCATTATGCTACATTATTATTACGATTATTAGTTAAAACTAATTGTCTACCACCAGTCTTTAATCTCTTATATTTATTTCGTCTAATCAATTCCATAATTATAATTGATAATCCTGAAGTAGCCATAAAATTTGGAAATTTAGAACTAATTACTTGTTGAGTATTTATACTAATCTCTTCATCAGATAAATTCATCTCTAAGCCATTTTCGATTGTTTGTGCAATTTCTTGATTGTTTTCAAGTTCAATGATAATATCATTATGAATTTCAGTAGTTGTCTGCATATTTTCTTTAGAGTCATTTTTATCAGTTCTAACCCCATATGTTTTTTGTTGTAATGCCGAAATTCTATATTTACCATTTACCATATTAGCAGATAATATTATATCATCTTCATTAGAACTTCCTCTTACAATATATAAATTTTCTTCTTTTCCAACAATGATTTGTTTTCCAGGGAATTGATTCTCAATTTCTCTTATAAGCGAAATTTGTGATTTTGTATATTCCGCTTCATTTATATTATTTGAATTCTCAGTATTGATATTGATAAATTTTTTGTTTTTTAAAAATCTAAATATTTCTTCCGTATTTTTTGTACCGCTAGCATTACTTACAATATTTTTATTATTAAGAATATCCATAAATAATTGCTTAGAGTCATTTCCAAGATTTCTAACAATAAAAATATTACCATCAGCACTTTTAAATTTAAAATAATCTTTTTTATTATCCGAAAATTCCGTAATACTACTTAGATTGAGAGATTTTTTTACTTCTTCTTTTAAATTACTAATCGTTGCATCTTTGTCAGATGCTTGAATATTTAATCCTAGTAAACTAGTAATAATCTCTCTTTTATTACCTTTCATTATCGTTATAAAGGTATTATTTAATTCTTGTTCATTTAAATTACTAAATTTTTCTTGTAATTGCTTTTTTTGACAAATCAATACCATTAGCCATTATTCTAAAGTAGTATGAATCAATAATTGCTTCTTTTCTTCTTTTATCTATAATATTCATATTTTCCCCTTCTAGTCTAATTTTAACATTAATAAAAGCAAAGTCAATTCTCTTTTTTTGTTCTTTACATAAGTTAACAAACAAAAATTAACTTAATTGCTAAATTGACATATATGTATTAAAAAAATAATATCATATTGATAATACTAAAATTATTATTTGGTATTTTTTTTTGATTATGCTATAATATAAATCAAGAAATGAGGAATTATTATGAGTTTAACAGCTGGTATTGTAGGCTTACCAAACGTGGGTAAATCGACATTATTTAACGCTATTACTAAACAAAAAATTTTAGCGGCTAATTATCCTTTTGCAACAATTGATCCTAATGTTGGTATTGTTACTGTTCCAGATGAAAGATTAGATTTTCTAAACAATTTATATGAACCTAAAAGTTTAGTGCCAACAACATTTGAATTTACTGATATTGCAGGACTAGTTAAGGGTGCATCTAGTGGCGAAGGATTAGGGAACAAATTTTTATCACATATTAGAGAAGTTGACGCCATTGTTGAAGTAGTGAGATGCTTTGAAGATTCTAATATTACTCATGTTGATGGAAAAATCGATCCTATTCGCGATATTGAAACGATTAATGCCGAACTTGCCATAGCTGATTTAGAAGTTATTGAAAATCGTCTTAATCGCATTGGAAAAAAAGCTGCTATGTCAAAAGATAAAGAAACACAAATTGAAGTTGAATTATTGACCAAATTAAAAACAAATTTAGAAAAAAGTATTGCTATTAGGCAAGTTGAATTAAATGAAGTAGAAAAAAAATTAATTAAATCATTTAATCTATTAACAGCTAAACCAATTATTTATATGGCTAATATTAGTGAAGACGATTTAGTGATTGGTGAGAATGAATATACTAAAAAAGTAGACGAATATGCCAAAGGTGAAAATGCTAGTGTAATTAAAGTAAGTGCTAAAATCGAATCTGAATTAAGTGAATTATCCGATGAAGAAAAACAATTATTTTTAGCCGATTTAGGTATAAAAGAAGGCGGATTAGAAAAGTTAATAAAAGCTACCTATGATTTATTAGGACTTGCTACTTATTTTACAGCTGGAACTGATGAAGTTAGAGCATGGACATTTAAAAAAGGTATGAAAGCGCCAGAATGTGCTGGGATTATTCATACGGATTTTGAAAAAGGTTTTATTAAAGCTGAGGTTATGAGCTATAATGATTTGGAAACTCAAGGAAACGAGAAAAAAGTGCGTGAAGCGGGAAAGATGCGTTTAGAAGGTAAAGATTATTTAATGCAAGATGGCGATATTTGTTATTTTAGATTTAATAAATAGTATTGTAATATTTTAATGTTTACAATATAATTAAATAGGAGGGATAAAATGGAATTAAATAGAGTTTATTCAAAAGTGTTTGGTTGGATGTTTGTAGGACTTCTCCTTACATTTTTAACAGGTTATACAGTTGCCAATAATTTAAATATGTTATTATTTGTATATGAAGGAAGTAAATGGATAATATTTTCAATTATTGAAATTATATTAGTAATATTTTTATCAGCGAGAATTCAAAAAATGAATCCAATAACGGCGAAAATTTGTTTTGTTATTTACTCAATAGTAACAGGGCTAACATTTTCATCAATATTTCTTACTTATAAATTAGGCTCAATAATTTATGTATTTGGAATAACAGCTTTGCTATTTGGAATTTTTGCTTTATTTGGACATTTCACAAAAATGGATTTAGGTAAAATAAGTACTTATTTATTTATGGGATTATTAGGAATTATTATTTGTAGTATTATTAATATGTTTGTTGGTAGCGAAACATTTGATATAACTATTTGTATTGTTGGTGTAATTATCTTTTTAGGCTATACAGCTTACGATGTAAAAAAAATAAATTATTTATCTGGAGCATTTGAAAATGAAGATAATTTAGCTATATATGGCGCTTTAGAATTATATTTAGACTTTATTAACTTATTCTTAAAATTATTAAGATTATTTGCTAAAAGAGATGATTAATAATGACATTTGTCATTATTTTTTTCTAAAAAATAATAATGCGCATATTATATAATTAAACAAATTAAGTAAAAATTGTTTACATTTTTATTTAATTTTGTTATAATTGCTAACGAGTATTAATTTACTCCTTGCTTCTTTTAAGAAGCCTATAGACCATAAGGAGGTGGAACAATGAAGAATTATGAAATTATGTTTATTGTAAAACCAACATTAAGTGAAGATGATATAAAAAAGACTGTAAAGAATTTTGAAGATATCATTACTAATAATGGTGGAAAAGTTACAGAAACAACAGAAATGGGTCAAAGAGAATTAGCTTATGAAATTAAAAACTTCAAAAGCGGTTACTATTATGTAATTACCCTAGAGGCTAATGATGATAAAGCTATTAAAGAATTTGATCGTTTAGCTTTGATTAGTAATGATATTATTCGTCATCTAATTACTAAACTAGAAAAATAAGAAGAGGTGTAATTATGAATAGAGTCGAATTAGTAGGAAGATTAACTGCTAAACCAGAATTACGTTATACAGGTTCAAATTTGCCTTATGCAAGATTCTCAGTTGCTATTAATAGGACTTTTAGCAATGCACAAGGAGAAAGAGAAACCGATTTTATAAACATAATTGTTTGGAGAAAACAAGCAGAAAATGTATGTAATTTTTTAGATAAAGGAAGTTTAGTTTCAATTGAAGGTAGATTACAAACAGGAAGCTATACAGATAAAGATGGAAATAAAAGATATTCTATGGATGTTGTAGCTGATAGCGTCCAATTTCTAGAGAGTAAGGCTCAAAGCCAATCACGATTACAATCTATGTCTAGTGATTCTGAGCCAAGTCCATACGACTATCAGAACAATGATTATGCTAACAATGTTAGTGTTGAAAATGATCCGTTTGCCGATTTTGGTGATAGCGTTTCAATTGATGATAATTTCCTAGACTGATAAGGAGGGAAAAAATATGGCAGAATTTCGTAAAAAAAGAAAAAAAGTATGTCAAATGTGTGCCGGAAAAAATGTAAAATATAGTGATGTTGATATAATCAAAAAATATATTAGTTCTGATAGGGCTAAAATTTTACCTAGAAGAATGACAGGTAATTGCGCTGAACATCAAAGATATATTGCTGGCGAAATTAAAAAAGCTAGATTTATGGCTTTAATACCATTTGTAAAATAAAAAATATTTAATTAAAACTTTAAACATTTATTTTGTTTAAAGTTTTTTTTCTTTTAGATTATTGATTTCTTGCTGTATGGCATTAATCACTTTTTGCATCATTATAATTTGTTGTTCAACATATGATTCATTAATATTTTGTGAGTTATTATTTAAATTATCGTCATTAACAATATGCCTATTCGATGAATTAGAAGTGCCATTTCTATTGTTTAATAGTTGCTGCTGAGCTGAATTAGTTGACAAAAGTTGCCCGACTAACATAAACCAACCACCAAGAGCATTTTGCTCGGCTGGTGTTGATTGGTCAATTAATAAGTATCCGACTATAATAGCGCTTAAACTATAAGCCTTGGCGTTAACATTAGGAATTATGCTCATCAAATCACCACTATAAAAATATATGTATATCTTAAATTAAAATATATTATTATTTCATGAATTTTTTGTAATAATATTTATTTGGTTTTTAATTTGTCAAAAATGTATAATAAATCAAAAATATTTTACCAAATTCATAAAAAACACTTGCATTTCATATAATTTTTATGTATAATTTTGAATGTGTGGCATGCATAGATGTGTGAGGTTGCCGATACACCAGGATAAGTTGTGAAATAATTTAAAATGGTAATCGGGTTTTTACACGGAGCAAGTCTATACTGGATATAGGCGAAGGGAGGATACAATATGTCTAATACTAAAGTTCGTATTAAAGCTAAAGCTTATGATCATAAAAGTTTGGATCAAGCTTGCGCTAAAATAGTTGACACAGTTAAAAGAACTGGCGGTGAAGTTAGTGGACCAATTCCATTACCAACTGAAATCGAAAAAATCACTATTTTAAGAGCTGTTCACAAATATAAAGATTCACGTGAACAATTTGAAAAAAGAACACACAAAAGACTTATTGATATTACTAATCCAAGCAAGGAAACTATTGACGCGTTAGCTCATTTAGATATTCCAAGCGGAGTTGATATCAAAATCGATACAAAAAAATAATAGGAGGAAAAAATCATGAGTATGAAAGGAATCTTAGGTCGTAAAGAAGGAATGACTCAAGTATTTACTAAATCTGGTAAATTGATTCCTGTAACTGTTGTTAGTGTTGAACCAAATGTTGTAACACAAATTAAAACAAAAGAAAATGATGGTTACGAGGCTATTCAATTAGGATTTGATACAAAGAGAGAAAAGCTAGCGACAAAGGCTTCTATTGGGCATACCAATAAAGCTAATACTACACCTAAGCGCTTCTTTAGAGAAATAAAAGGTGTAGAAATCAGCAATTATACTTTAGGTCAAGAAATCAAGGCTGATATTTTTGCTGAAGGTGAAATAGTTGACGTTACTGGAACTACTAAGGGACATGGTTTCCAAGGTGTTATCAAACGTCATAATCAAAGTAGGGGTCCAATGGGACACGGTTCACATTATCATAGAAGACCTGGGTCAATGGGAACAATGCGCCCAATGCGCGTTTTCAAGGGTAAAAAATTACCTGGACATATGGGTGTTGATACAGTAACTATTCAAAACCTTGAAATTGTAGCTGTTGATATTGAAAATAATGTAATTTTAGTTAAAGGTAATGTTCCAGGAGCAAAACACTCATTAGTAATTATTAAGAGTGCTATTAAAAATACTGGAAAAATTAACGAAAGAGAAGAATTAATTTCTTATGTTGAAGCGCCAGTTGAACAACCTACAGAAAGTAAAACTGAAGAAGTAGAAAATGTTGCTTCAGAAACTGCAAACGAAGAAGTAGAAACTACTACTTCAGAAAATGAGTAGGAGGTATATATAGATGACTAATATATCTGTATTAAATATAAAAGGCGAAAAAGTTAAAGACATTACCTTGAATGAAACAGTATTTGGAATTGAACCAAATGATGCTGTTTTATATGATGCTATTGTATTATCTCAAAATAATGCAAGACAAGTAAGCGCTAACACTAAAACACGTAGTGAGGTTAGTGGTGGTGGGAAAAAACCATGGAGGCAAAAAGGAACAGGCCGTGCTCGTCAAGGAAGTACAAGAGCTCCACATTGGTATCATGGTGGTGTAGTATTTGGACCAACTCCAGATCGCAATTACACAAGAAAAATGAATAAAAAAGAAAGAAGATTAGCATTAAAATCTGCTTTATCATATAAATTAATTGATTCAGAAATGATTGTGTTAGATAGTTTTAAATTAGAGAGTACTAAAACTAAAGAAGCAATACAAGTACTTACTAATTTAAAGGCTAATGAAACTAAAACATTAATTGTTGTTGATAAGTTGGAAGAAAATGTTATCTTAGCAACGCGTAATTTAGCTAATGTGATTTTATTAGAAACTGATGAAATTAATACATTAGATGTTGTATCAGCTGACTTACTTATTATTACAGAGGAAGCTGTTAAAAAAATAGAGGAGGTGCTAGCATAATATGAACAATTATAGAGATATAATAAAGGCACCAATTATTACTGAAAAAAGTTCTACTTTAGCCCAAAATAACACTTATGTATTTAGTGTTGATATTCATGCAAATAAAACACAAATTAAAGAGGCTATTGAAAAAATATTTTCTGTCAAAGTAGAAAATGTTAATACAATTAACGTTAAACCTAAGAAAAAAAGAGTTGGACGTTATGCAGGCAAAACACAAAGAGTGAAAAAAGCAATTGTTAAATTAAAAAATGGAAGTTCAATCGAACTTAACTAACTCTAAAGGAGGATAAATATGCCAGTAAGAAATTATAAACCAATGACTAATGGTCAAAGAAGCAAATCAACTTTAGTTAATGATGAAATTACTAAAGTAACGCCAGAAAAATCATTAGTTGTTACATTAAAGAAAAATGGTGGTCGTAATAATCAAGGACGAATTACAGTAAGACATCGTGGCGGTGGAGAAAAAAGAAAATACCGTATCATTGATTTCAAGCGAAACAAAGATGGTGTTATTGGTACTGTAGTTTCAATTGAATACGATCCAAACAGATCTGCTAACATTGCTTTAATTAATTATACTGATGGAGAAAAAAGATATATTATAGCTCCAAAAGGTTTAAAGGTTGGAAATAAAGTTGAAAGTGGTGAAAATGTTGATATTCAAATCGGAAATTCATCGCCACTTGCTAATATTCCAGAAGGAACATTAGTTCATAATGTCGAATTAAAAGCTGGAAAGGGAGCCCAAATGGCTCGTTCCGCTGGATCAAGTGTTCAAATCCTTGGTAGAGAAGGTAAGTACACATTATTACGTTTAAGTAGTGGAGAAGTTCGTAAAGTATTAAGTACTTGCCGTGCAACAATCGGTGAGGTAGGTAATGCTGATCATGAATTAGTAAGTTTAGGTAAAGCTGGTCGTAAAAGACATATGGGAATAAGGCCAACTGTTCGTGGTTCTGTTATGAACCCTAATGATCACCCACATGGTGGTGGTGAAGGACGTGCACCTATTGGTCGTAAAGGTCCAGTTACTCCTTGGGGTAAACCAGCATTAGGATATAAGACACGTGACAAGAAAAAAGCTTCAAATAAGTTAATTGTTCGTCGTCGTAAAAAATAAGGGAAAGGATGATTGAAATTGGGTAGAAGTATAAAAAAAGGTCCATATGCAGCTGCAAGTTTAAGAAAAAAAGTTGCTAATGTTACTGCATCTGGCAAAAAAGAAGTTATTAAAACATGGTCTCGTCGCTCAACAATCTTCCCTGATTTTGTTGGTCATACATTTGCTGTTCATAATGGAAAAGAATTTATTCCAGTTTATGTAACAGACGATATGGTAGGTCATAAATTAGGTGAATTTGCGCCAACTCGTAAATTTGGTGGACACGGCGATGACAAAGGAAAAAATTAGTAATTAGTTACCAGGAAGGAGGACTAAAATGGAAGCACGTGCAATCGCAAAAAATGTTAGAATTGCGCCTCGCAAGAGCCGTTTAGTTATAGATTTAATACGAAATAAAAACGTTATTGAAGCTGATACAATTTTAGCTAATATAAATAAAGAATCTGCTCGATTAATACGTAAAGTATTAACATCAGCAGTTTCTAATGCTGAAAATAATTTAGGATTAGATAAAACAAAATTATATGTTAAGGAAGCATATATAAATGAAGGTCAAACTTTAAAAAGAATGAAATTTGGTTCTCGTGGACATGTAGATCCAATTAAAAAAAGATCAAGTCATATAACAGTTGTTGTTAGTGAAAAAAATTAAAAGAAAGGTGGTAAACTGATGGGTCAAAAAGTTAGTCCAATTGGACTTAGAATTGGAATTAACAAAACTTGGGAATCTAAGTGGTATGCTGATAATAAGGATTTCGCAAAATTCTTAAATAACGATGTTGAAATTCGTAAGTTCTTAGGAAAAAAATTAAAAGACGCAGCAGTTTCAAGTATTCTTATTGAAAGAAATGCTAAGAAAACTAATGTAATTATTAATACTGCAAAACCAGGTGTTGTAATTGGTCATGGTGGAGACGAAATAGAAAAGCTTAAAAACCAATTAGCAAAATTAGTTAAAGAAGATATTCAGATTTCAATTATGGAAATTAAAAATCCAGATTTAGATGCAAACCTAGTTGCCGAATCAATTGCGCATCAAATTGAAAATCGTGTATCATTTAGAATTGCCCAAAAAAGAGCAATTAGAAATACAATAAAAGCAGGAGCAAAAGGAATTAAAACTTCTGTATCAGGACGTTTAGGTGGAGCTGATATGGCAAGAACTGAAGGATACACAGAAGGGAATATTCCACTTCATACTTTAAGAGCAAATATTGATTATGCTCATAAAGAGGCTAATACTACTTATGGTAAAATTGGTGTAAAGGTATGGATTTATAAAGGAGAAATCCTTCCTGGATCAAAGAACAAGGGAGGTAATAGCGATGGCAGTAATACCAAAAAGAACTAAATATAGAAGACCACATCGTTTAAGATATGATGGTGTTGCTAAAGGTAATACTGAATTACATTTTGGTGATTATGGTTTAATGGCAATGGATGGTGCTTGGATTACACAACAACAAATCGAAGCTGCTCGTATTGCAATGACACGTTATATGAAGCGTGGTGGAAAAGTATGGATTAATATTTTCCCTCATCTTTCATTAACTAAAATACCATTAGAAACTCGTATGGGTAAAGGAAAAGGTCAACCAGAGGTATGGGTTGCCGTTGTAAAAAAAGGAAAAATTATGTTTGAAATTGGAGGCGTTGACGAACAGACAGCTCGTGAAGCATTAAGACTTGCAATGCATAAACTTCCAATAAAATGTAAATTTGTAGCTAAAGAAAGTGGTGAAGCTAGTGAAAAATAGTGAAATTAGAGAATTAACAAATGAACAAATACTAGCTAAAATTGAAGAGTATAAAGAAGAATTATTTAATTTGCGTTTTAGCCAAGCTACTGGTAACCTTGAAAAGCCATCAAGAATTCATGAACTTAGAAAATTAGTTGCACGTATGAAAACAATTTTACGTGAAAGAGAACTAAATAAATAGGGAGGCTAACATGAAAGAAAATAGAAAAAGAGAATTAATAGGTAAAGTAGTAAGTGATAAAAGCGACAAAACAATTACTGTTTTAGTTGAGAGCTATAAAACTATTTATAAAAAACGTGTTAAATATTCTAAGAAATATATTGCTCATGATGAAAAGAATGAAGCGGCATCAGGAGATAAAGTGCGTATTGTTGAAACTAGACCATTATCAAAAATGAAAAGATATCGTTTAGTTGAAATAATTGAAAAAGCAATTATTTTATAATTGTAAACGAATAGGAGGATTAATATATGATTCAACCAGAAAGCCGTTTAAAAGTTGCTGACAATTCTGGAGCTCGTGAATTATCTGTTATTAGAGTTTTAGGTGGAAGTAAAGTAAAAACTGGAAATATTGGTGATATAGTTGTTGGAACTATTAAAAAAGCAACTCCTAATGGTACAGTTGGAAAAGGAAAAGTTGTTAAAGCTGTAGTTGTTAGAAGCAAATTTGGTCTAAGAAGAGAAGATGGATCTTATATTAAGTTTGATGATAATGCTTGTGTTATTATTAAAGATGATAAAAGTCCAGTTGGAACTCGTGTATTTGGACCAGTAGCACGTGAATTACGTGAAAAATTTATGAAGATTGTATCACTTGCTAAAGAAGTGTTATAAATCGTATTGGAGGGAAAAGCGTGAACTTTAAAGTTGGAGATAAAGTTGTGGTTATTGCTGGTAAAGACAAGGGAAAAGAAGGAAAAATAACAAAAACGCTAAGAAGCGAAAATAAAGTTATTGTTGAAGGAATTAACATGGTAAAAAAACATGTTAAACCAAATGGAGAATCAAGCGGAAGTATCGTTGATATGGAGTCTCCAATCCATGCTTCAAATGTAATGATTCTTGATCCTAAAACTAATAAAAGAACCAGAATAGGACATACTGTTGATAAAAAAGGGAATAAAGTTAGATGTACAAAAAAATCTAATGAAATTCTTAATTAATTGGAAGGAGGGTAATATATGAACCGCCTAAAAGAAAAATATAATAAAGAAGTCGTACCAAGCTTAAGACAAAAATATAATTATAAAAGTGTAATGGAAGTTCCAGCCTTAGAAAAAATAGTTGTAAATATGGGTGTTGGTGATGCATCACAAAATAGTAAATTATTAGATGCAGCAATGGCTGATCTTGAGATTATAACTGGACAAAGACCAGTTAAAACTCATGCTAAAAAAGCTATCGCTGGATTTAAAATTCGTCAAGGCCAAGCTATCGGTTGTAAAGTAACATTACGTGGAGAGTCAATGTATAATTTTTTAGATAAATTAATCAGTATTACATTACCACGTGTTAGAGATTTTAGAGGAATTTCTAATAAGGCATTTGATGGACGTGGAAATTATACATTGGGTTTAACAGAACAATTAATTTTCTCAGAAATAGAATATGACAATGTCGTAAAAGTACGTGGTATGGATATCGTTTTTGTTACAACTGCAAAAACAAATGAAGAAGCACACGATCTTTTGAATGGTCTTGGAATGCCATTTAAGAAGTAATCATAATTAGGAGGATATTATGGCTAAGAAAAGCATGATTGTAAAAGCTAACCGTAAACCTAAATTCAAAGTACGTGAATATACACGTTGTCAAAGATGTGGTAGACCTCATGCAGTACTTAGAAAATATGGAATCTGCCGTATTTGTTTTAGAGAGTTAGCTTATAAGGGACAAATCCCAGGAGTTAAAAAATCAAGTTGGTAATTGAAGGGAGGATATAAATGACTACAGATCCAATCGCAGATATGCTTACAAGAATTCGTAATGCTAATCAAATGCGTTATAAAGAAGTTGAAGTACCCGCTTCAAAGATAAAATTGGAAATTGCTAGAATCTTGAAAGAAACAGGATTTATAGTTGATTATAAAGTGAAGAAAAACAATGTACAAGATATTATTGTTTTAACACTAAAATATGGTCAAAATAAAGAAAGAGTAATTACTGGATTAAAGAGAATCTCTAAACCAGGATTACGTGTTTATGCAAATGCTAAAGATATGCCAAGAGTATTAAATGGGTTAGGAATTGCAATAGTTTCAACATCAAAAGGTGTTATGACAGATAAAGAGGCTAGAATTGCATCTCTTGGTGGCGAAGTTTTAGCATATATTTGGTAGAAAGAGGAGGAATATTATGAGTCGTATTGGTAATAGAGTAATATCAATACCTAGCAATGTTACTGTTTCAGTTGAAAATAACATTGTAAAAGTAGTAGGTCCTAAGGGTGAACTTTCTACTGAGGTAAATAAAAATATTACAGTTACAGTCGCTGATAATAAAGTTACTGTTACAAGAAAAAATGACAATTATAAAAATTATCACGGGACAGCAAATGCTCTAATTCAAAATATGATTATTGGAGTAACAGAGGGATATCAAAAACAATTAGAAGCAATTGGTGTAGGTTATCGTTTCCAAGTTAAGGGAACTACATTAGTTGTAACTGCTGGATATTCACATCCAGTAGAAGTAGTAGTTCCTAAGGGAATAACGATAGAAAGCCCAAGCAACACTGAATTAACAATTAAGGGAATTGATAAATGTGCTGTTGGTGAATTTGCTGCTAACGTAAGAAAAATTAGAGGACCAGAACCATATAAGGGTAAAGGTATTCGTTATAAAGATGAACATGTTCGTCGTAAAGAAGGAAAGAAAGCTTCTAAATAAGCTTAGATTAAAGGAGAGATTACTATGATAAAAAAAGTATCACGTAATGAAATGCGTCAAGCTAGACATAGTCGTGTTAGAGAAACAGTAATTGGTACAACTAGCGTTCCTAGACTTAATGTATTCCGTTCAAACAAAAATATATTTGCTCAAATCATAGACGATGAGGCCCAAGTTACTTTAGTTAGCGCTTCTTCAATCGACAAAGATTTAAAGCTTGAAAATGGAAGCAATATCGAAGCGGCTACAAAAGTTGGTGAATTAATCGCCAAGAGAGCTAAAAAGGCAAAGATTACAAAGGTAACATTTGATAGAGGTGGTTACCAATATCATGGACGTGTAAAGGCATTAGCTGAAGCAGCACGTGAAAATGGATTAGAATTCTAAAAGGAGGGTAATTAATGGAAACTAAAAAAAGAGAACCTCGCCAAAAATTATATGAAGAAGAGATCATTGAAGTAAAAAGAGTTACGAAAGTTACTCAAGGTGGACGTCATTTCCGTTTCTCCGCAACAATGGCTGTTGGAGATCGAAAAGGTCATGTAGGAATTGGAACAGGAAAAGCAAATGAGGTACCAGATGCTATGAAAAAGGCAGTTCAAGCAGCAACTAAGAATATCGTAAAAGTTTCAATTGTTGATGAACGAACTATTCCACACGAAGCAATTGGTGTTCAAAGTGCTAGTAGAGTTATGTTGAAACCAGCTTCAAAAGGTACTGGAGTTAAAGCAGGTGGACCAGTTAGAGCTGTGCTTGAGCTTGCTGGCGTTAAAGACATTTTATCTAAATCATTAGGTTCAAATACCAAAGTTAATATGGCATATGCTACATTAAATGCATTAAAATCTCAAAAAACTGTAGAGGAAGTTGCTGAACTTCGTGGTAAAAAAGTGGAGGAGATATTATAATATGAAGTTAAATAATATTCATCCTGCCGTTGGTGCAACAACTGTTAGTAAGAGAGTTGGTCGTGGCATCGGAAGTGGAAATGGAAAAACATCTGGAAAAGGTCATAAGGGACAAAACGCTCGTAGTGGCGGTGGAGTAAGACCTGGATTTGAGGGTGGACAATTACCATTATTTAGAAGATTACCAAAAAGAGGATTTACTAATGCAAAATTTAAAAAAGTTTATGCAACTATTAATTTAAGTGATTTAGAAAAATTTGAAAATGGTGCAGTAATAACTCCAGAATTATTACATGAAATGGGTTTAATTAAAAATCAATTAGATGGAATTAAAATTTTAGGAAATGGAACCTTAACAAAAAAATTAGTTGTAAAAGCAAATAAATTTTCTCTTGCAGCTACAACAAAAATTGAAGAATTAGGTGGAAAAGCAGAGGTGATCTAAATTGTTTGCAACATTTAAGCAAATATTTAATCCCAAAAATAAAGATTTACAAAAAAGAATCTTATTTACATTACTTGTATTATTAATATTTAAATTAGGAACGACAATTATTGTTCCTGGTGTTGATACAAGCAATTTTCAAAATCTTGGATATTTTGAATTACTAAATGTCTTTGGTGGTGGGGCTTTAGAGAAATTTTCAATATTAGCCTTAGGCGTTATGCCATACATCACAGCTTCTATTGTGATTCAGCTTTTGCAAATGGATATAATTCCTTATTTAGCTGAGCTTGGGAAACAAGGTCACACTGGGAGAACAAAATTAAATCAAATTACAAGAGTGCTAGGAATTGTTTTAGCATTTATAAATGGCTATGTATTTTCATTTGCCTTCTTAAAAAACGGTACGCCAATTGAGTATATGCAATTTGCTACAGTTTTAACAGCGGGAACAGCCTTTCTATTATGGCTAGGAGATCAAATTACAGCAAAAGGTGTTGGAAATGGAATTTCGCTTATTATTATGGCAGGTATTATAGCTACTATTCCATCTATGTTTGCTGATGCATTTAATACTTTAATTAAAGTTGGGACAACACAAGAAACAACATTAGGAATTATTTCATTTATTCTATATGTCCTAGTTTATGTTGGTATTATTGTTGGAATTGTATTCACTGAAAACGCAGAAAGAAGAGTGCCAATCCAATATGCTAATAAATCAAATGCCATATTAGGGAAGCAAAATTATATTCCTTTTAAATTAAATTCGGCAGGTGTTATGCCTGTAATATTTGCGTCAGCATTAATATCAGTTCCAAGTATTCTAGCTTCATTTATTAAAAAAGATGGTTTTACTATTTTTGTTAGTAAGTGGCTTACAATGAATACACCAACTGGTTTTGCACTATATGTAATATTGATTATAGCCTTCGCATATTTTTATACATTCTTACAATTAAAGCCAAAAGAAATGGCTGAAAATTTGCAAAAAAATGGTGGTTTTATACCTGGAGTAAGACCAGGTGAAGAAACTGTTAATTATATTTCAAAAATATTGAAAAGGATAACCATTGTTGGAGCATTTTTCTTAGCTATCTTAGCCGCTTTACCAATTGCATTTGGCATGATATTTACTAATTTACCAAGTAGTGTATCAATTGGTGGAACTGGACTTTTAATTGTTGTAGGGGTAGCTCTAGAAACATATAAACAAATTGAAAGTGAATTAGTTACTAGAGATTATGTAAAGGGAAGAAAAAGAAGATGAAAAGTATAATTTTGATTGCTCCGCCATCAGCTGGTAAAGGCACAATTTCAAAAATATTGTGTGAAGAATATCATTTACCACATATTTCTACTGGCGATTTGCTTAGAAGCTCTATATTAAATGATGATGAGCAAGGAAATTATATTAAACAACAAATGAATTTAGGAAATTTAGTTAGTGATGACATTATAATAAGTTTGGTTGAAAATAGAATCATGGATAATGATTGTATGAATGGGTACATTTTAGACGGGTTCCCTAGAAATTTGAAACAAGCAAAGCAATATGATGAATTTATTGTTAAAAACAATATAATGATGGGGTTTGTCGTATTACTTGATATTAATAGGGAAGAAGCCCAAAAAAGAATTTTAGGTCGTGTCTCTTGTCCAAATTGTGGGGCTGTATTTAATTTATATTCAAATGATACTCGTCCTCGTATTGCTGGATTATGCGATCGATGTGGTTCCGATTTAACACGTAGAGAAGATGACAATTCGGAAGCCTTTGATATTAGGTTTTCAACATATCTTAAAGAAACAAAACCAGTAGTAGATTATTATGAATCTAAAGGACTATTATATAAGGTTAATAGTAGTAATCCTTTGTCTCAGGTCCTAGAACAAGTTGAAAAAATAATAAGGAGAGAAAATGATTAGTATAAAAAGTGCTAGAGAAATCGATTTATTAAGGATTGCTGGGAAAATAACAGGAGATACACATAAATATTTAGCTCCGTTTATTAAACCAGGAATTACGACAAAGCAATTGGATGAATTAGCTTATAATTATATTATTAGTCAAGATGCAACACCATCATTTAAAGGTTATGATGGCTTTCCAGGAACCATTTGTACCTCAATTAATGAAGAAGTAGTACATGGGATTCCTAAAAATCGCAAATTAAAAAATGGCGATATTATTTCAATCGATATTGGTGCTTGTTATAAAGGTTATCATGGCGATTCAGCTTGGACATATCCTGTTGGAGAAATTAGCCAAGACAAGCAATATCTTTTAATACATACTGAGCAGGCATTATTTGAGGGCCTAAGTGTTATTAAAGATCATATTCGTGTTGGTGATATTGGAAATAAAATTGAAGCATACGCTAAAGCACATAATTTAGGAGTAGTCAAAGAATTAGTCGGTCATGGGGTAGGGAGCAATGTTCATGAAGAACCAGATATTCCTAACTATGGCCAATCGGGTACAGGTCCGGTTTTAAAAGAAGGTATGGTTATAGCAGTCGAACCAATGCTTAATTTAGGTACTCCAGATGTATTTATTTTAGATGATGATTGGACGATTATAACAGCTGATAATCAACCATCCGCCCATTTTGAACATACTGTTTTAATAACTAAAGACGGTTTTGAAATTTTGACGAAGAGGTGAGATAAATGGCAAAACAGAGCGCAATTGAAGTAGAAGGTAAAGTAATAGAATGTTTACCTAGGGGATTATTCAAAGTTGAATTGGAAAACAAACATACTGTAACAGCCCACGTTTCTGGTAAAATCCGAATTAATAATATTCGCATTTTACCAGGCGATACAGTAGTGTTGGAATTATCAGAATTTGATTTAACACGTGGGCGTATAACCTATAGGAAATAGTAGGAGGGATCTTGATGAAAGTAAGACCATCGGTAAAACCGATATGTGACAAATGTAAAATAATTAAAAGAAAAGGGAAAGTAATGGTAATTTGCGAAAACCCTAAGCATAAGCAAAAACAAGGTTAATATAGGAGGTGTTTTATGGCACGTATAAATGGTGTAGATATACCAAATAATAAAAGAATTGAAATTGCTTTAACTTATATTTATGGTATAGGAAGAAGTTTATCAAATAGAATTTTAGCTGATGCTAAAATTGATATTAATAAAAAAGCTGGGCAATTGAGCCAAGATGAATTAGTTAAAATTCGTGATGAGGTAGCTAAATATACTACTGAAGGTGATTTAAGACGTGAAGTTAATATGAACATTAAAACAAAAATGGAAATTAACTGTTATCAAGGAACACGTCACAAAAAAGGATTGCCAGTTAGAGGACAGAGAACAAATAGAAATGCAAGAACTCGTAAAGGAAAAGGCAAAGTAGTTGCTAATAAGAAAAAATAGTAGGTAACTAAAAAGGAGGTTAAGTAAATGGCTTATAAACCAAGAAAACGTAAAGTTAAGAAAAATATTCCTGCTGGAAGAGCATATATACATTCAACCTTTAATAATACAATTGTTACAATTAGTGATTTAGAAGGTAATGCTATAAGTTGGGCTTCAGCTGGTACTTTAGGATTTAAAGGAAGTAAAAAATCAACACCATATGCAGCTGGTATGTCAGCAGAGGCAGCTGGAAAAGTAGCTGTTGATATGGGTATGAAAACAGTCGAAGTATATGTAAAGGGATTAGGATCTGGAAGAGAGACAGCTATCCGTTCATTACAAACGGCTGGCTTAGAAATTACTTCAATAACAGATGTAACACCAATACCACATAATGGATGTCGTCCACCAAAACGTCCACGTGGATAAAAGAAAAGGAGTGTTTAATAATGTTAAATTTTGAAAAGCCAATATATAAAATAACTGAATATGTTGAAAATAATAATTATGGTAAATTTGAATTGGAACCGCTTGAAAGAGGATTTGGAACAACAATTGGAAATGCACTTAGAAGAGTAATGCTATCAAGTATGCCAGGAAGTGCTATTGTTGCCGTAAAAATTGAGGGCGTAATGCACGAATTTCAAACAATTGAAGGTGTTGTAGAAGATGTAACGGCAATTGTTTTAAATTTAAAAGATGTAGTAATTAAAAATCATTCAGAAGAAAAAAAGACTATTAAATTATATGCAACAACTGAAGGCGAAGTAAAAGCTGGTGATATTGAAAGCGATGCTGATATCGAAATAATGAATCCAGATAAGGTAATTGCAACACTTGCTAAGGGTGGAAAATTAGAAATGGAAATGATTGTAGCCAATGGTAGAGGATATGTTCCATCAACAGAGAATAAGCACCATATCGAAAATAGTAAGTTAGGATATATTCCTATTGATGCATTATATTCACCAATTGAAAGAATCAGTTATGAAGTAGAGGATGCACGTGTTGGTCAAAACGCTAATTACGATAAATTAATAATGAATGTTTATACAAATGGCTCAATTAAACCAGAAGAGGCTATGGCTTTGGCTAGCAAAATATTAATTGAACACTTAAATATTATTACTGATTTGAGTGAGATAGCTGATACAACGGGTATTATGAATGCTAAACAAGAAGATAGCAAATTGAAAAAATTGGAAACATCAATTGATGATTTAGATTTCTCAGTTCGTGCTTATAATTGTTTAAAAAGAGCAGGCATAAATACTTTAGGTGATTTAACTGAAAAAACAGAATTAGAAATGATGAAAGTCCGTAATTTAGGTAAAAAATCTTTAAAAGAAGTTATTGATAAAATTAAAGAAATGGGACTTAAATTCCGCGATGAAGACTAGAAGTTAGGAGGGAATTTCATGTATAGAAAATTAGGACGTACTAACAAACATAGAAGAAGTATGCTAGCTAATTTAACTAAAGATGCTATCATGAATGAAAAAATTGAAACAACAGAAACACGTGCTAAGGAAGTTCGCAAATTTGTTGATAAGATGATTTCATATGGAAAAGATGGTTCATTAGTAGCTAGAAGAAAAGCTTTAGCATTTTTACATAATGATGAGGCTGTTGTTAAAAAAGTATTTGATGATTTAGCTAAAAGATACACAACTAGAAATGGTGGTTATACAAGAATTTTAAAATTAACTGAACGTAGAGGCGATGATGCGTTAATGGTTATTTTGGAATTAGTAGAAGGAGATGCAAAATAAGCATCTTTTTTTTGTATTTTAATAACATTAATTTGCTATAAAAAGGGATTTAGATATTTTATACTAAATATGTATAAATAATATGAGACAAAAAAATAATAAGAGTATGTTGAAAATTAACCTATGTAATGTTATAATTTATATAGTATAGTAAGGGAGTAGGGTATGAAGAAAAAGGGATTTACATTAATAGAATTATTGGCAGTAATTGTTATATTGGCGATAATTGCGTTAATCG
>JAAWGF010000043.1 GCA_022795155.1 Bacilli bacterium
AAAATGCAGAACGGGATATTTGGCAGAATACAGTTAATAACGATGATTACCCTGACTGTTGGTTTTTTGGAGATGAGAGGTTTTATTATAAAAATGGCGATAATTGATAAATATTTGAAATTTCTATGTGAAGTGTTCCATTCTGTTGTCAGATATGAAAAAAGATTACTGGAAAGAGTTTTTGACAGAAATCAATATGGAATAATATTGTAAAATATTTTTTCTAAAGAAATTTATGTTTATATGAATAATGAGCGGAGGATAAAATGATGTATAATTCTAAGATTGCTAAAGAAAAGTATGTTTCATTTGTAAAACTTTTTAATGAAATTATTTCAAGTACTGTTGTATGGGAAAATGATATGCCCATGTTTGTTTTATTTGCAGGTGCAGGGTGTTCGGCATCGTCGGAAGTTGCCTTAGGTGGAAGAATGGTGCAAATTATACAAAAATATTCTTTTTTAAAGGAAAACGAAGATGGTATTTATCTTCTTGCAAAATGGAAAAGAAATGAGGAAACTTTAGAAGCGTTTATTCAAAAATATGAAAATGAGATTGATGAAGAGCAATTTAACAGTTATGTTAATCGAAAGAGGAAACAGTTTGCTGAAAAATATGATAATAAAGAACTGAAGGTAGAACTTTTAAAATCATTACCCTTATCATTTCAAAAATTGATAAAGGTGGAGAAAAATTGTACTGAGCTAGCGAGTCTTGAAGGAATTGATTTGGAAGAAATATGGGGAAAATATAAAGATAAGTTATTAGGAGATTTGGAGTATGGGTTTTGGATGCAGGAGTATTCGCCAGAAAGCAATAAGATTCAAGAGTTGATGGAAGAGTTTATCGAAAATAAGACTCCAGCATTTGAATATTACTTGTTAGCAGATTTAATCAATCAGGGAATGCTTTTTAATGTTTTTACAACAAATTTTGATAATTTTATTCATGAAGCAATGAGTTTTTTGGGAACAAGGGCTAGAGTATGTATTTATGATGATAAGGCTAGTAGTATATCCTACAATAGAAAGAAACCTAACATTATAAAATTGCATGGCGAATATTTATATAATAATACTAAAAATTACATAAATGAAACACATGATTTAGGAGAATGTTTGAATGAAAAATTTAAAGAAGCTTTGCAGCGATTCGGCATGATTGTTGTTGGATATCAAGGAAATGATTATTCAATCATGCATATCTTAGAAGAATTAAAAAAAGAGAGACCATATCCATTATATTGGTGTATAAGGGAAGTGGATTTAGAAAAAATTTCTTGGAGAGTTGTGGAGTTAATAAATAATACACCTATGAGTTATATTGTTCCTATAAAAGATTTTAGAACTTTTGTTGTTGAATTATGGAATTATTGGAGTCGAACACATAATGTAGAACAAAGTAGTATTAAAAATGTGGTGAAAAAAGCTGAAAACATACAGATGGAATTATCAAAAGTTATTCGGGAACAAAGTCATAGAAAGAAATTCGTAGCTGATGTTAGTGGAATTGGGTTTGCAGAATATTTTAAAGATCAGTTTGGTTTGGTAAAGTCACCATTTACATTATGGAAGAATGAAGGGATTAATTCGTTTAATATAGATTATGATTATACATCCTATTATCCAATAGAAAAAGCTAGAATGTTTATTGCAGAGATGCCTTCATATAAACAAAAAGTAGTAGACTGCATTATTAATTTATTAGCTGAACACATTTATATGACAACAAAGCAGATTTATTTACTGCTTTTTCTAAAAGGATTTTTTTATGGTGATAGAGATGATTTGTTAAAGTTGCTTAAAAACTTAAAAGATAATAGAATATTGGCTATGTATCAGTTTAAGTCAACTTTGTCTAAAAAGGATAGTTTTCTAATTATTTCTTTGGATTATTTAGGTGCTAAAATATATAAGGCAAAAAATAAGCGTAATGCGAATTGGAATTTGTCTACAGTAACAAATACTACGGTATATGATATGAAACGCATTTTGTCTGCTAATCAGCTTATTACGGAAGCAGAAAAATGGGCAGATATTTTGTTTGAAATCAAACCAAAGCTAGGTGGGACAAAGAATGGGTTAAACGCTGTACGACCAACTGCAAAAGTTCTGTTTTCTTTGAATGAAGATGAATATTTTGGTATGGTTGAATGCATTCGTGAATTTTCTGGATGGCAGGATGAGTTAGAAAGAAAGTTAAAGAGATATGATATTTTCCTGTCGAGTTACCGTGGGTATAAGAATCCAGTGCTAATATTATGTGGAGAGTGTGTAGAGCAGGTAAGGGAAATATATTTAGTGTTGGATAACTATTTTCAAGTAGAATTAAGCAATTATAGAGAAAGTAATTTAAATTATAGTAATGTATGGTTTACTTTTGATAGGAACTTACTAAATAAGAAATTTGAATATTCTTTTTTTAGATTATATACTCAAAACGAACAAATATATGTTACAGATATAGATATTAGCAATTTTGTAACACATGATTATACTGATGTATTGCCTATTCAATTTTTTAAAGATAAAAAACAAAATATAGAACAAAGAGAAAAAATAATTTTTTTACTTAAGGAGTTTTTTAAGGAATTAGAAACTTCATACAAACTAATTAGATTTAGTCGTATGGGTGAGTTTAGTGTTTTTTTAAGTAAAAATAATTTAACATTACAAGAATTTGGATATACCAAAATCTATGATTTGTTGAATCATCTTAGTGAGAACTATTATAAATTTTCTATTGAAGAAGATGGCGACAATTTTTTAGAATGTTTTATAACTATTGAAGAACAAAAAAGTGATGAAGAAAGTATTTTTTTGGAGGAGATTTGTAAGAGTGAAGAGCGAAAATTAAGATTAGAGAGTATTATGTCCTTGGTTTATAAAGAAAGTAAGCAGGAGAGTTTAGATGTAAATACTTTAAAGCAAGTATTATTTAATGTAGAAAGCAATATTGAAATATATGGGGAAATCGAAGAATATTTGCATAAATTACCCATGATATTCCATACTTTTGTTTATGGAGATAAGGAATATGTTAAATTGACATTAGATATGGAAGAAGATAAAGAAAAAACGGAAGAAGATAAAGAAAAAACGGAAGAAACTTTCGTGGATATTTTGAAAAGTTTGATGGTTAATCAAAAAAAAGGTGCAAGGCTATTTTATTTAACCGAATTAGGTCAATACATTCATAGGGCGGGTATTAATATAGCAAAATATGGCTTTAAGAAATTAGGAGATGCCGTTGCTTCTTGTAAAAATATTTTTGATGTTTATCAACTAAATGAAACAATAGAAATGGTTCAGTTTCATCAGTCATATGTAGATATTCTTTTGCCATATGAGATAGTAAGAAATCAAGAAAAAATTGAGAATAATGATAGTGAATGTTTTGCGTTGCAAATTTATAAACCTAATTATTTATCACAGTATATTGAAAAAATAATTTTTAATAGAGAGGATTTATTAGGTAATGACATGGACAGCGAGGCAAGAAAGTATGAGATGGTAAGTAACCAAGAGGGAATTGAGAATAATAACAGTGAATGTTTTGCATTGCAAATTTATAGACCTAATTATTTATTACAACACATCAAAAACGTGAATTACGATAGAGAGGATATATTAAGTAAAGATATTTCATATATAGTAGACTGTGTAGACACAGTAACAGCAAAAATAGAATTAGTACAAAGAGCAAAAAAGCTAAATATCCCAATAATCTCAAGCATGGGAACAGGCAATAAACTAGACGGAACAAAATTTGAAGTATCAGACATATACAAAACCAGTGTATGCCCACTTGC
>JAAWGF010000020.1 GCA_022795155.1 Bacilli bacterium
CAATTATCGCCAATATAACAATTACTGCCAATAATTCTATTAATGTAAATCCCTTTTTCTTCATACCCTACTCCCTTACTATACTATATATAAATTATAGCATTACATTTTTTGGCTTTCAACACATTCTTATTATTTTTTTATTTATTATTTTTATACATATTTAGTATAAAATGATAATACCTATTTTTAAAGAAGTGTAACATTAAAATAAATAGAAGATATCTCTATCTTCTATCAACAAACCAAATATTACTTAAATCACAACTACTATTTTCTGGGGCAGGATATGGTATTTCAAATTTGACCATTACAGGTATATTAAAAGCTATTCCAAAACAAATACTCGTACCTGGTTGTAAATACTTAATCTTAGTTATCCATCCTAAAGACATATTTGGAATTAAATCTTTAACATAATTAATATCACGTGGGTGAACCATTCTAAAAATAATAAAGTTTGAACATTGCGACACAACTGTTTCTGATAATTCTGAAGGTCTTTGTGATATTAATCCAAGTAAAACTCCATATTTTCGCCCTTCTTTAGAAATTCTCTCAAAGATATTATATCCCAAAATATCGCGGTCATAATCATCTTGAATATAGCGATGGGCTTCTTCTAACAAGATATGAAATGGTAAAACATTTCTTTTGCTAACATCTTTGGCATAATCGAACAATAATTTAGAATATATTTTAACAATATTTTTTGCCAAACGATCATCAACATAATTAATACTAAAATTAATAATTTGGGCTTTTTTACCATTTTCGGCTGTCAATAAATTTCGAATATATTGGGTTTTAGTCACATACTCTGGATATTCAAAAAAAACACGCTCTTTACTATTTGCTAAAGAATGCAAACGAATTCTAAGTAAGTTTGCTTCATCATACACTTTTTCACTTTTTAGACTTCCTTCTGAAATAAGAGCAAAATCAAAAGCATCTTTTAAATCATCTAAAGTATATGCAAAAGAACCATCTGGCAGTCTCAACTCATAGTCTTCTGCTAAAAATCCTTCAACAAAGCTAATAATTAATTCCATATCTCTAATTTTACCACTAGCATCAATTAATAAGCACTGCCTAAATGGTCTCGTATATCCTGGCTGAAAAACAGGTGTTTCTAGATTTAATTCAGGTGTATTATATCGTGATAAAACAGATAAAATCTGGTCTCTTATTTGTGTTGATGGTTTACCACTTGACAATATTTCTAATAAAGAACGGGCTATAATATCATTTTTATATTTTATCGTATCTTGGTCTCCCTTAACAAAAATTGTAAGTAACTTCAAAGCTTTCTCAATTATAGGTAATTGATTAGTTCCTTCTGCCCCTAAGAGTAAAGCATAATCATCAACACTTAAAAGCCATAGAGGAATTCGTAAAATATCAGTATCTTCAAAATAAGTATTTGTTGTATAAGTTTTAAAATTTATTTCTTGGCTACGATTAGTTAGAGCTTTGAAAACACTATGATATTCTCCATAAGCATCAAAAATAAAAATACTAGATTTATAAGCTATAGATTGTTGTTTATCAAATAAATTTTGTAAGATTCTTGATAGGCAACTTGATTTACCACTACCAGTTGAACCTAAGATAGCGAAATGATTACTAAAAAAATCGTTAATTGAAACGCCAACCTTTAATCCATCATATATAGCACTTTCACCAAGATGTAAGTGTGTTCTATCCGAATAATTATTCATGCCAATAATTAAATTCATTCTTTCTTTAGAAATTAGCTTAACATTTGCTGAAAAAGATGGATTTTTTAAAATTCCAGGTATAAAAACTTCTCCATGAAATTCCCCTAATAAAGAAATATAAGCTATTTCTTCTTTAACATTAATTATTTCACCAACATATTTTTGTTCTTGATCCTGAATAACTACATACAAATTAACAATATTCTGAAATTTGTTTAAATCAACACTCAATTTTACTAACAATTCATTATTATAAAAACCAATTATGTTACCTAACATAAATATCCCTACCTTACTATTACAATTATACATTCTATATATTATAAAATCAAGAAATTTATTAAAAACCAAAATAACCAAAAAATATTTTTAAGCTATCCTTAAAAATATTATGAGTAAATTTTTATTTTTCCCTTATATAGATTTCAACACCATCATAAGTAAAAACGTTTATTTTAACTTCTCTATTAATTGCTATAAAACCTAAACCATTAATAACAATATCACAATTGGCAGTTGTTACTAATTGTTGCTTATTAAAATCAGTCTCTATGTTCTTAAAAAATCTAGTAATTTTTAATCGATTAGATATATAAAAAGTCATATCGCATGGTTCTAAGCATTCAATTTTGATAAAATCATCAATTAAAAAATATTGTTTACATTTTACTTGATAAGTTATTGGCTTAATTTCTCGTTTAATAAATAATTTTTTTAAAAGATCATTATCTAAATAATTACTAATATTTCCATCATCAATAATCCCTGGAGTATCAATTAAAGTTAAATTATCATTAATTCTTATTTCAATTGTATCTAAAGTTGTCGATGGTAGCATACTTGTTGTAATACTTGACTCTAAATCAGTATAATTATAAATTATTTTATTAATTAATGTCGATTTACCAGAATTCGTTAATCCTACTAAATAAACAATTTTACTCTTTTTATACAGATTAATTTTTTCTAATAATAAATCAATATTGTAATTTTTATTCGCACTAACAACAATTTTATCAAGACATGGTATTGAAAGTAAATTAATTAGCTTTTGATCTTTTACTTTATATGAAAAAATATCACGTTTAGAAATAACAATTAACGGTTTATTCTTTAATTTAGAAACTAATCGTTTAAGTTCTTCACCTATACTCATCAAATCAACAACAAGTAATACTAGATCATCTGTGACATTTATTTTTTCTATTATATTATAAAAATCACCAATACTTTTATCTACTTTTTGATACTCATTATAATTTTTTATTCTAAAACAGCGTTCACAATATTTACTATCAATATTTTTTATAAAACCAGGTAAACATATATCATCATTTTGAAGAGTAATCCCACAGCCAATGCACTTACAATTCATAATATCTGCCTTTAGAAAAGAGATTTTTATCGCGTAATTTTTTCATAATACGTTTTTCACGAAAACGATTAATTTTAGTAACAAAAAAATCTTTATTACTTATTGGATTTATTAATACCGTCAAAATACCTACTCTATTGCCACCAACAATATCTGTTAATATTTGATCACCAATAATAGCAACCTCATTAACATTATAACGATATTCCTTTAATACCAATAAAAATTTTTCCTTAAATGGCTTTCTAGCTGAAGCACAACAATCAACATTTAACTCTTCTTTAAATGGTTTTAACCTTCTTCGATGGCTATTTGAGAAAATAATAATTTTAAACCCCTTATTCTTTAAATCATCAAATAATTCTTTCAATTTTTTAGTAGGTTTTCTATCAGTTACAGGGACCAAAGTATTATCTAAATCAAATAAAAGACATTTTATACCTTTATCTAATAACATCTGATAGTCAATTGTATATATACTTTGTTGATACATATCTGGAATATACTTCTCCACATGTTTTCCTCCTACCTATCCATTATTACCATTTTAGCATACCCATAAAATATTATCAATTATTAAATAACAAAATTAAAAATTTTACTATTTAAATCATAAGAAAAAGTAATTTTACAATTACTTTGCTTCTTCAACTGCGCGAATTTCTCTAATAACTGTAACCTTTATGGTTCCAGGATATTGTAATTCGGCTTCAATTTTACTTTTTATATCACGAGCTATTTTATAACTATGCAAATCATCAATACTTTCTGGTTTAACAATCACACGAAGTTCGCGGCCAGCTTGCACTGCAAAGGTTTTTTCAACACCTTCAATATTTGTCGCAATATTTTCTAATTCTTCTAATCTCTTAATATAATTTTCTAAAGAATCATTACGAGCTCCAGGTCTTGAAGCTGACAAAGTATCTGCAATCGCAACTAATTCAGCAATAATACAATTAGCCTGCTTATCACCATGATGCGATTCGATAGCATTAATGACAATATCATTTTCTTTATATTTTTTAGCAATCTCAGCACCGATAGTTACATGGCTACCTTCCACCTCATGATCAATGGCTTTACCGATATCATGTAATAAACCTGCTCTTTTAGCTAAAGTTTGATTTTCACCAATTTCAGCAGCCAAGATACCAGATAATTCAGCAACTTCAATTGAATGCTTTAAAACATTTTGACCATAACTGGTTCGGAAATGCAATTTTCCTATTAATTCAACTAGTTCTGGTTCCATTTTAGTAATACCCAATTCGAAGAGAGCTGATTGACCATATTCTAAAACTTTTTCACGCATTTCCTTAGATGTTTTATCATATAATTCCTCAATTCTCGTAGGATGAATTCGACCATCTTTTATTAAAGTTTCGATTGTAACACGAGCTATTTCCCTTCGGTATGGATCAAAACTTGATAAAACAATGGCTTCAGGAGTATCATCAATAATTAAATCAACACCTGTCACAGCCTCAATTGTTCGAATATTTCTCCCTTCACGACCAATAATTCTACCTTTCATCTCATCATTAGGTAAATTAACAACTGTTACCGTTTGATCATTAGCAACATCACCAGCATATCTTTGCATAGAAGATACTAGCATATTTTTAGAAATTTTATCAACTTCAAGTTTTGCTTCTGCTTCACGTTCTTTAATATAGGAAGCAATTTCTAAACTCATCATGTTTTCTACTTTTTTCATCACTAAATCTTTAGCTTGGGCTTTTGAAAATCCAGCAATATTTTCTAACAATTCTATTTGTTCTTTTTTTATTTCCTCCACTTTTTCTTGTTCTTTTTGGATATCTTTTTGTCTGTTAATTAAATTATTTTCTTTATCTTCTAATAATTGTTCACGATTTTGTAAAGTTTGATCACGTCTATCCATATTACTTTCACGAACTAATAGACGCTCCTCTGTATCTTTAATTTCATCTTTTTTTTCTTTTACAAGTTGTTCAGTTTCCTTCTTAATTTTATAAGCTTCCTCTTTAGCTTCTAAAATCTGCTCCTTTTTTATTTTATCAGCTTCCTTTTTAGCCTTTTCTAATAACATTTCCGCCTTTTTCGAAGCCAAAGTACCTTTTATATAGTTAAAAATTATAATTATTATAACACCGACAATTATTCCAATTAGTACTAGTAAAATGGAGAAAGCAATATCATTCATATATACCTCCATTTATTCTACAAAACATATAAAATGTTCTAATTTAATTGTAAATGTTATACGACAATAAGTCAAGTCGTAATTTTACGTCAATCAATTTATGCTTAATCTGTATTAATACTCTTAATAAAATTTTTTTCACTACTAGTATCAAAAGAAATTTTTTCCATATCATGTGAAACAATTACATGATAACTCTTATCATCATGCTTTTGTTCTGGATATGCTGTATGAAATTCTATATTCTTATATCTATAGGCCTCCCTTTAGCTTTCTTTAAAGCATCAGATTTATTACTAATATAATTATACATTAAAGCAAGAATAATAATATATGTTTTACTAATTGTTTCTTCCATAATTAATCACCCAATTTAATTTTTTTATTAACAATTATTATAGATTAATACACTATTATTGTCAAACTAAAAAAGAAAAAGGAAACTTATCCTTCTACTTTTTCATTTTTAATACCTTTGTCAGACTTAACTTCTTTATTAGAACCAATTTCATAATAAGAACGAACTTTTTTCTCAATTTCTTCTTTCAATTTAATATTTGACTTAAGTAATTCTTTAACATTTTCTTTACCTTGCCCTAATTTTTCACCATTATAAGCATACCAAGCACCAGTTTTTTCAATTATACCTATCTCACTGGCTAAATCAACAATTTCGCCTTCAATAGATACACCTTCACCATACATAATATCAACCATACAACTTTTAAATGGTGGAGCCATTTTATTTTTAACAACTTTAATGCTTGTCTTATTCCCAATAATATCTGTTCCTAATTTAATTTGCTCAGACCTTCTAATCTCCAAACGCACTGAAGCATAAAATTTTAAGGCTCTTCCGCCTGGTGTAGTTTCAGGATTTCCAAACATAACACCAACTTTTTCACGTAACTGATTAATAAAAATCGCAATAGTATTTGTCTTACTAATAATTCCAGAAAGTTTACGTAATGCCTGACTCATCAAGCGTGCTTGTAAGCCAACATGTGAATCGCCCATTTCCCCTTCAATTTCAGCTTGAGGGACTAATGCCGCAACAGAGTCAATGACAATTACACTAATTGCGCCACTACGAACCAACGCTTCGCAAATCTCTAAAGCTTGTTCTCCATTATCTGGTTGAGATAACAATAAATCATTAATATTTACACCCAATTTAGAAGCATATTGTGGATCTAACGAATGCTCAGCATCAATAAATGCAGCACGACCACCTTTTTTTTGAGCCTCCGCAATGGCATGTAAAGCAAATGTTGTCTTTCCACTTGATTCTGGTCCATATATTTCAACAATTCTACCTTTAGGATAACCACCTATGCCTAAAGCTATATCTAGTGATAAAGAACCACTTGAAATGGTTGCTATTTCACGATGATCATTATCGCCTAATTTCATAACAGCCCCTTTACCAAACTGTTTTTCTATATCTAATAATACTTGGTCTAATGTCTTATCATTAGTTGTTTTTGTTGCCATAATTTTTTTCCTCCTAACCTTACAAACCCATTTTACAATAACATTTTACCCTTGTCAATACTTTTTACGAAATTTTGTTCGTTATTATTTTTCTTTTTTTGTCAGCATAATATAGGAAAAAATAAAAAATGGCTTATTAAATAAGTCATTTTTAACTAATTTTGTTCAACAGATTTATCATTTTTAAATAATAAATCTTTATTCATATAATAATACTGGACACCAGAAATTAATGATAAAATAGCGGCAACTATAAGCAAAACATCGGAAACTTTAATATTCCATAATTCAAATGGTAAATTATAAAATAAAGTAAGGGCAATTCCACACATTAAACAAACCGTTTTAATTTTACCACTCTTAATTGCAGCTATAACCCTACCATTATTACCAGCCACCATCTTAATTGAATTAACAACACTATCTCGAATAACCACAATTACTGCTATAATTGGGTGAATAAAACCACTAGCCGATAATATTATTAAAACAGAATTTACTAAAACTTTATCGGCAATAGCGTCCATTACTTTTCCAAAGTCAGTAACTAAATTATATTTTCTAGCAATATGACCATCTAAAAAATCTGTAATAGATGCCAGTATAAATAAAACTCCCGCAATAAAATATTTTATATCTACAACAATGGCCTCATTAATGAATAATTTAGGTAACACAATCCCAGCCACATCAAATGGAAAAATTAAAATTAAAATTATAATAAATGACATAACAATCCTAACGACTGTAAGCTTATTAGGTAAATTCATTCAACAATCCTCCACATCATTAAAAAACAAATATAATTACTAGTATTAAAATTAATAAGGCTAACCCCATACAAATAAATAACAAAATATGTGGAAATAACATTTTCTTCTTATTTTCCATTGTATAAGGAGACATAATTCTTTTTTCTTCTTTTTTTTCAGGTTTTTCTTTATTTTTGGCCTGTTTTATATCTTCTATTGAAATTTTAGAAGTATAATCAAATAGATACTCATTAAATTCATCAACCATATCCCCATAATTAAGCCCAAGGTACTTTGAATAATCACGAATGAAATATTTTAAATAAAATATATCTTTAAAAGCATCCATATTACCATCTTCAATATTTTCTATTTGAATTTTTTTAACCTTTAAATCCTCAGCAGCCTCTTCCATAGATATTCCCATACTCTCTCTGGTTTCTTTTAATTTGATACCTATTTCCTTCATTTAACACCAGCTCTTTCATAAATAAAAAAAATAATATTTTATAAGCCATGTTCTGTTCCTATATAAGGCGACAAACATTTATCTATTGTATAAAACAATCCCATAGAGAATTCTGATTCTCCTCTATTAGGTTCCCCTACCAAAATTTGGGTTTCTCACTCGCGGGGTTTACCACGTTCCACTTTCTTCATTTCTAAAGAAATTCGTCACTTTGGCACTTTATGTCTAATATAACCATAGCAAAACCTTAGGTTACCTCAACGCCGTTAACAAAAAATGTTACCTTAGGTTATTTTTTCCCTAAGCACGAACACTACTACCATCACAGGTAAGTGTGAGCATGGACTTTCCTCTACATTATAAAAATGCAGCGTTTGTCAAAATATTATTATTAATCATTATCTTCTCGACCATAAATAACTTTTTCAATATTTGATAATCTTCTTAAAATATCCGCATTAGTTATTTCTTCATTAGCATTTTCTTTTACAACTTCTAATTTAGTTCGTAAATTACGGACTTCTTGTTTTAATTTGATATTATCATCAATAAGTTCTTTTTTTTCATTTTCCAAGCTATTAATCATATTAGAAAATTCCTCATAATCTTTAATAATAAGATCTAGAAATTTATCAACTTCTTGTGGTCTATAGCCTCTAGTATCAATTTTAAATTCTTTGTCCAATATATCTTTAACAGTAAGTAGAACTCCTTCTTGATACATAACAATACACCTCTCTATCCAATATATATTTTCTCAAATATTTTAGATTTTGTCAATTCTATTTACAATGTACAAAAAATTAACTTTTATTCAAATTAAAAACTACTTACTTTTATTACTCAAGCAAGTAGTCCTTTTTATATAACAAATATTATCAATCATTTCATTAAAAACATTTTCAATATGACACTGTTGCTTCATATAATCACCCTCTCTATTATCAAGGATAACACAGAAGACTATAAAATTCTTGGCTTTCGACAAAACTAGAACAAAAATTTAAAAAGAATTAAATTATGACAAATTTCTCACTTTACATATTTTAACGAATTTTATATGGAAAATTATCTTTTTTTATAGTATAATTTTCTATGGTGGTTAATATGAATTATCCTAATAATATTAAAAAGGATAACTACAAAATAAATTATGGAAATCGTGGTATGGGACTAGAGCAAGATTTAAATGACACAAATAACTACTACTTACAAAATAAAACAGCTGTCATTCATAAGAAACCTACCCCTATTACAATTGTTTCGGTTGATTATAAATCTAGAAAAGATGCTGTCATAAAAGAAGCCTACTTTAAAACACCATCAACTACTGATTATAATGGTATATATAAAGGTAAATACATTGACTTCGAAGCTAAAGAAACAAAAAATAAGCAAGGGTTCCCACTAATTAACATTCATAACCATCAATTAGAACATTTAAAAATGATTATTGAATCGGGAGGAATTGCTTTTTTAATTATTAGGTTTACATCATTTAATGAAACCTACCTAATTAGTGCTAAAAAGTTTCTAGATTACATTAAAATTAATAAGAAAAAAACTATTCCCATTAAATTTTTTAAAGAAAATGGGCATATATTAAAAGAGAAGTATAATCCACGACTTGATTACTTAGGTATAATAGATAAATTCTATTTAGAAGGAGAAAATTATGAAAGATAATATCATAAAATATTTTAATAAAATTAAGCAATTATTTATTAAAAATCCTATTTACATAGCGGTTTCTATCATAAGTATTATTATTTTAATTATAGGTAGCTTTGCTATTGGGTTTATTAAAACATTTCTATTTTTAATTTTGACTGATGGAATTTTAATTTTAACTGAATATTTGAATATAAAAAATAATAGTTCTAAAATAACTTCAAAAAAAGCAAATAAAAATAGGAGTAATGAAAATATGGCAGCTAATAAAAAAACTATTAAAAATACGAAAAAACAAAATAGTAACAAAAAGCCAAAAACTAAAAATACTAATACTAAAGTAGCTAAAACCAAGAAAAAAAGAAATACTAAAAAAATTATTAAAATTATTCTTATTGTTTGCTTCATTTTAGGAATAGCTGCCTTAATTGCCGTTTGTTTATTCTTTAAAATGATTATTGAAGATGCACCAGACTTTGATGTTGAAAATTTAATGATGAAAGAATCATCAATTGTCTATAGCAGTGATGGAACAGAAATAGGAAGACTTGGTAGTGAAAATCGCGAAATAATTACTTATGATGAATTACCAGAAATATTAATTGATGCTATCGTAGCAACAGAAGACTCAAGATTTTTCCAACATAATGGATTTGATTTACTAAGATTTGTAAAAGCTAGTTTAGGGCAAGCAGCTGGAAAAGATGCTGGTGGTGCTTCTACTCTAACTATGCAAATAGTAAAAAATGCCTATACTGTAAAAAATGAAAATACTAAAGAAAAAAGTACGGGATTTACTGGTATAAAAAGAAAATTTACTGATATATACATGGCCATCTTCAAACTTGAAAAGAATTATACAAAACAAGAATTATTAGAATTCTATGTTAATTACAGTTTCCTAGGTAGTAATTCTAATGGTGTTGAACAAGCAAGTTTAACATACTTTAATAAATCGGCTAAAGAACTTAACTTATCTGAAGCTGCTCTAATTGCTGGTTTATATCAATCTCCAGGTTCTTATGACCCTTTAAGAGGAGATGAATATGCAGAACGTGCAGAACAAAGACGTTTAACTGTCCTACAACTTATGGAAAGACATGGTTATATTACTAGTGAAGAACGTGAAATCGCTGAAAAATTAACTGTTGATAAAATTGTCGTTGGTTCTCGTAGTGGGCAAGTATCAGAATTTCAAAGCTTTGAAGATATGGTTTTAAATGAACTTAGTGAAAAAACAGACTTAGATCCAAATACAACACCATTAGAAATCTATACGACAATGGATAAGGCTAAGCAAACACATATCAATAACATAATGAGTGGCCAAAACTTCTGGTGGGAAAACGATCGAATTCAAGCAGGAGTTGCTGTTGTTGATGTTAAAACAGGTGCTATTGTCGCAATTGGTAGTGGAAGAAACGTTGAAAGTGCTAGAACCTTCAACTTTGCAACATTTGATAAAAATTCATTACGACAAATAGGATCAACAGCTAAACCGCTATATGATTATGGCCCAGCCATTGAATATAATAATGCCTCAACTTATGGACCTGTAACTGATGAAACATATACCTATACTGGTGGAGGCGAAATAAATAACTGGGATAACAATTTCTTGGGATTTATGACATATCGTGAAGCATTAAGAGTTTCTAGAAATATTCCTGCCCTAAAAGTTTTCCAATCTATTAGTAATTCAAAAGTTTATGAAATGGCAACAAATTTAGGACTACACCCTGAACTTGAAGGTGGATATGTACATGAAGCCCACTCTATTGGTGCCTATAATGGAGAAAGCCCTGTATCCCTTGCTGGAGCTTATGCCGCTTTCGCAAACTCTGGATATTATAATCAACCTTATAGTATAACAAAAGTTGTAAGACGCGACACTGGAGAAGTTGTATACGAAAATAAAGTTAATTCAAGAAAAGCCATGGGTAGTGATACTGCTTATATGGTTACAAGTATGCTTCAAGATACCGCATCTTGGGCCTTAGGTCAATACTACTCTGTCTATGGTATTCGTTATGCTGCTAAATCGGGTACAACTAACTATGATGAAAAACAATTGGCAGCTAAAGGGTTACCTTATAGTGCTATTAATGATTTATGGATTGCAGGCTTTGATTCTAACTATTCTATCGCTGTATGGTATGGTTATGAAAAAGTTACTAAAGAAACAGCTGCTGAAGGATACTATAACTACTCTGGAAACAATAATCATGCAAGATTATTCCAAGCAGTTGCTGAAGGGGTATTTAGTGGAGTAAACTTTGAAAAACCTTCTAATGTTGTATCAGTGACTGTTGAAAAGGAGACCTCACCTGCTATGCTACCTAGTGAATTTACACCAGATAGCCAAAAAATTACAGAGTTATTTAAAGCTGGTACTGAGCCAACTGAAACATCAAGTAGATATGCTAAATTAGACAATGTTACAAATTTAAAAGCCACGCAAAATGGTCAAAAAATAACGCTAACATGGAATAAAGTAAAAACACCTAATGCTATTGATGAGGAATATTTAAAAAACTATTTTAACAAAGTATATACTAACCCTAATTTTCAAACAGTGAAACTACAGGATAGATTAAACTACAATAATACATATATTGGAACGATTGGATATAACATTTACTTAAAAAATAGTGATGGCACACTAAAATTAATTGATTTTACTAAGGATAATACTTATGTTCACGAATTAAAAACAACAGCTGATAAAGATGTTACTTATGTTGTAAAAACTTGTTATACTATCTTTAAAAACAATATGAGTGATGGCGTAGAAGTAAAATTAAATGTCGATGCTAATATTAAAGACATAAAAGTAAATTTGACAACCGAAAGTACTATTTCCATTAAAATTGGAACAAAATATACAGAACCAACTAATCCAATTAAAGTAACAGAGAATGGTAAAGATGTAACAAACAAAGCAACAATCAAAATTAATACTATAACAAAAAAATCTGATAATTCAAAAATTGATTCTATTAATAATATTATAACTACTAAAGAAGAGACATATGAAATCAATTATGTAATTACTTACAATAATGAAAATTACAATCTAATTAAAACAATTAAAATTATTCCTTAAGATAGTTCAACATGAACTATCTTTTTATATTAAAAAAACTTAAATACAATTTATTTAAGTTCACTTTTATATTTACAAAACTCTTTTAATTTACAATTTAAACATTCTGGTTTATTAGCTTTACAATGATATCTACCAAATAGAACTAACTGATGATGGATTCTCCCTAATTTATCTTTAGGAAATTTTCTTGATAATTTTCTCTCAATTGTTAAAACATCATCATCATTCTTGGCCAAATTTAGTCTTTTACTAACCCTTGCCACATGCGTATCAACAGCTAGAACATTTTCATTATAAAGATTGCTTAAAACAACATTTACTGTTTTTCGTCCAACACCACTTAAACTTTCTAAATATTCACGATCATTAGGAACAATGCCATTGCAATATTTTAATAAAGAAGCCGCGATTTCTTTAACACAAACAGCTTTACGATTAAATGTTCCAATTGGTTTTATAATTTCAACAATATCATTAATATCAGCTTCACTCAAACTCTTTAAATCAGGATATTTATTAAATAAAACTTTAGTAACCATATTAACTCTTTTATCAGTCGTTTGAGCGCTTAACATTACTGCAATCAATAATTCATAATCTTTATGATAAACTAACTCACATTTTGGGTTAGGAAATAATTCATCTAAATAATCTAAAATATTAGTCATCACTATCATTCAACCAATCATAATCAATGAGCTCCTTTTTCTCACTTTTCTTATTTTGAAAACTACGCTTATTTTTTTCGATAGCTTCCTTAGTATTAAGCCCTTTACGTTTCCAATCATATAAAATTTTATCAATATAGCGCAAATTAGTTACACCATTAAAAACAGCTTCTTTAAGAGCCAAAATAATAATTTCTTCACTATACCCTATATCTTTCCATCCATTAATTAATTCATATTCTACAGGTGACAAAGTCCTAGCAAATTCATGTTCAAAACAATCAAACAAATTTTTTTCTAACTTTTCATCACTTACAACACTCTCATTAATAATTAAAAAAGATAATTTATTATATAAATTTTTAAAATCAATAAAATCCTCTCTTAAATTATTATTTTTTCTAACACTTATTGATAATATTCCCTTTTCTTCTAAACTATTTACTAATTCTAAAACATCAGTCATTTCCAAATGCATCTCATCTGCTATTTTCTTAGGATTAAAAATATCAGATTCATTTAATAAATATATTATTAAAATTAACTCTTCACTCGTTATTTGTAAACTCTTATAATTTAATAGTAGCAATCTTGGGCAATTAATTGTACCATTTTCTAATAAATTAATTATTTTTTCCATCATAAATACCACCCAATACAATTATAACTGATTTTGAAGATTTTGTATATTAATTTTCGTTAGGAAGTGTTATAACATCATAACTGTCATTTGATAGTTTTAAAATATTATAAGTATCACTACTTAATTCATAATTATCAATCCATTTTATATAAGTATTCTCTTTAAATTTGCTTGCTATATTTTTTTCATAAAAAACGGCTCGTAAACTTTCCTTCATATTTAATTGAACATCCATATTTATGAAATAAATAAAATCACAATTGCTAATATCATCATTTAACCCTGTATTATATACACATAAATTATACTTATTATTACTAATTTTAATAATATTATCATTTTTATTAATACTATATTTTCCCATATTAATACTATCATTTAAAATATCTTTAACATTATAATCAATATCAATATTTTTTTTGTCTTTATCTAATATAAATAAATTATCTAATTTTTTATCCATAAACTTATTTAGATTCTTAACTAAACTTTTAGAATCATTAACATCTAATACTACTAAACTATCCATATCATTATCATGTAATAAAATAGTTTTATAGTTATTTGATGATAAAAAAACAATTGCTACTTCATCTTCTAATAAATTTAAATCTATTTTTTCAATGAAGGTTGTTTCTATCTTTTTATTAATTATTATAAAATAAAAAAATAATATAACAAATATAAAAATAACCCGCTTCATACTAAAACACCCTAGTATAAATTATGATTTAAATATTTAATTATACTAAATTTTAATTAACACTATTTTAAATTATTAAAAACAAAACGATATAATTCGTTATTAATATCATCAATATCTCTTATCTTATCATTTTTAACACATTCAATGGTTTTAAAATTATATTTACTAACTAATAAAAGATAAGTTTGCTCACATTTTTTTAAGTATTCAGGACATCTTTCATTGGCATCACCATCTTCTTTTCTTTTACTTAATAATTCAATTGTTTGATCAATATTCATATGTAAAAAAATATTAATATCCGATTTTGGTAATTCTAACAAACCAAATTCTAATGATTCTATCCACTCAAAAAATTGTAGTCTTTGTAAATCATCCTTAAATTTGGCACCTTGAAAAGCCATATTAGAATATACATATCGATCAAGAACAACATTTATACCCGCATTTAATTTATCAATTATTAATTTTATATTATATTTTCGATCAGCAGCGGTATAAAGTGAAACTATTTTTGAATCAACGTTTGGTAACCCCTCTAAAAAATAACTTTCACCAATATACTTCTTCCCAAGCAATGGTCCACCTACAATTTTACCAGTTGCTGTTTCATAACAAGGGAATCCAAATCTTTCAGCATTTATTCCTGCCTCTTTTAATTTTTTTACCAATAACTTACTTTGTGTTTCTTTTCCAGAACAATCCGTTCCTTCGATAACTATTATCTTACCTCTCATAAAAACTCCTTACATACTTATATTTTTTATAATTAATGCCGTCTTGATTTCCTTCCATCAATAATCTCTTTTCATAATTGCCATCATCGAAAGTTGGAAAATAAGTATCAGCTAATTTAAAGGTATCGCCAATCTGCGTTAAATACATTACATATACATCATCAATAAATAATCTATAGATTTGAGCTCCATCAATAATAATATACTTTTCAGTTTCTTTAATATTTTTAATTAAATCTTCTCTACAATGATAAATGATAGCGTTTTCTATTTCGATATTTTTTCTTGTTAAAATAATATAGTTTCTACCATCTAATTTTTTAGGTAAAGACATATAAGTGTTATATCCCATTATTAAATTTTTGCCCATCGTAAGCTGTTTAAATTGTTTTAAATCTTCTTTAATTTTCCAAATTAATTCATTATTATAACCTAGTTCATTATTTTTTCCAATTGCCGCAATTAATTCCAAATTTTTAATCATATATCCCACCACAATTATATATATAAATTATTCAACAATATCATTATTTTCAAATTTTATATTTAAAAATTTACGGCTAGCCAAAAAATCACACATATGAACAAATTTTTGATATTTATTTTTAGGTAATGGTAATACCTCAACATCATTAAAATCTTTATTCCACTGCCCCATATGCGACTCAATGCATTCACAAATAAAACGGATTTCTTCATCAGTAAATGTTACTTTATCTTTATTATCTTTAATATAATTAGAAACTAACAAAGGATGATCTACTTGGGTATACTTTTGCTTTTCTAAACCAGATTTTAACCCATCATGTAGTACTAAAGAAATCAGCATTAAATCTTTTTGCTGGCTAGAAAACTGGCTACCAATAACATCGTTATTTAAAAGTTCATAGGAAATTTTAACAGCTGCTTTAGTATGCCTTACTAAGCCACCATTACCAAGCGAAAATTCGGGATGATACTTACCAGTCGACGAAGCCGGTACTAGAAAAAAATAATCAGGTAATAAACTAACTAATATTTTTAAATCCTCACGATATTTTTCATTTTGAATATATGTATATTCTTTTTCAAAAAAACTAATCTTATCCATACACACCTACAATCTTTCTAAAACTTTCTTATAAATCTTTTCGTTTACTTTTTATATAGGCAACAATTAATTATTTTCGGTACAACTAACTATTTGCCAATTTCTTAATGCACATATTTTCTTACTGGTTTCATAACAATGTCTTAAATAATTAGTATTGCGTTCGTGAATATCTTTTTCTTCTCGCTTTGAAAATTTATTTAAACGATTATGCATTAGTTCCACAGAAATTTCAACGGGTATATCTAAAAATAGAATATCATCAGGTGTTGGTATTTTCAATTTTTGATATTCTAAATCTTCTAACCATTCAATATAATTTAAAAGTTCTTCATTAGGTAACTTAGACCCTTGGTGAATTAAATTAGAAGTTGTATAGCGCTCACAAATAACTAAATAACCATCTAAATACTTTTTACCCCAATCATCCTTTATAAACGATAGATAGCAATCCATCGCATAACTAATCGAGCCCTGATAAGCATTAACCGAATTAACATCGCCAAATTCCCCACTTAAATACATTTGTACCAATTCTCCTGTTTTACTTTGATAATTAGGAAAAGAGGTTGTACATACTTTAAAATTTTCCCTTTTTAGTCTTTCAAATAACATCTTTGTTTATGTTTGTTTACCAGAACCATCTAAACCATCAATTACAATTAATTTGCCTTTCATAATCTACCCCCACAAAATCAATTAATATTTCATTTTGAATATAAAAATACGCTGGATTAATAAATAAATTATTTTTTTCTAATTCTAATTTTTTAGTCTCAAGCAATTGTTTAACAACATCTATTTTCAAGACATCAAAACCATATTTTTTAGAGAAATCCTTAATATTAATACCATTAATTTTTCTTAGTCCCAAAATAAATTCATTTTCTATTTTTTCATTTAAAGATAATAAATGCTTATTATCAAGCCATTCACTTTTTAAATATTTCGTTAAATTCTTCGTATTATCATATCTAATACCATCCACATAACCACTAGCTCCCACCCCAAAACCATAATATTCCAAATTTTGCCAATAAACTAAATTGTGTTTTGACTGATACCCTAATTTTGAAAAATTACTAATTTCATAATGAATAAAACCATTATCTTTTAATTTTTGACAAATTAAATTATACATTTGATAATCTAAATCTTCATCAATCGTATTAATTTTATCAATATATAACTTGGTATGTGGCTCAATCATCAATGAATAGGTTGAAATATGATTAATCCCTAGTTTTAAAAATTCGTCGATATCTTCATTTAGCTCATTTAAGGTTTGCTTAGGTAACGCATATATTAAATCAATATTAATATTATTAAAACCTATTTGTTTTAACATATTAATTTTTTTCTTTACCTCATCCAATTTGTGATGCCTATTTAAAAAACTCAAATATTTTTTATTAAATGTTTCAACACCAATACTTAATCGATTAACCTTATTTTTAAATAAAAGCATAGCCTTTTCTTTAGTAATACTTTCAATATTACATTCAAACGTAAATTCATAATCTTTGGATAATTTAAATTTACTAATGATAAAGAATAATTTTGTTAACTCTTCTAAAGATAGGCTACTAGGTGTTCCACCACCAACATAAATGGTTTCAATTGTCTCATTTTTATATCTAGCGTTAATCTCTTTTTCCAATGCCACTAAATATTGTTCCACCCATTTTTTAGTATAAATAAACTTACAAAAATCACAATATGAGCAAATCGTATTACAAAAAGGAATATGAATATAAATGGATGTCATTTTTTTTGAACTGGTCCCTTAATAATATCTTCTATATCACTTCTTACAAATTTTTCTGAATGATAAAATTTCTTTAACTCATAAAACATCTCGTTAATAGTCTGTGCTTTAATAAAATTTATATCATCAAAACCATGCCTTATAGCGTACATATAAAGGGGATTGATAATACATCTTACCATATTGTTACGCTTAGTTATATATTCTTTTTTTAGAGCAGAATCTTGGAGATTATCTAATTGTTCATTAGATAAATATTTCCATAATTTCTCACTTGAAAATTCAGCCATAATACCACCTACTTTAGAAACCACTTTCATTATATCAAAAAAGAATAGATTATTCTATCCCTTATGATAAAGTATTATTTTTTTCTAATAGTAAATTTCCCTAATTCATCCCTAGATTGTGATAATGCATCCATATTAGGACCATTAATCCCCTGATTATTTAGTGTATCAAGCCTATTTTGCAAAAGTCTATTTTTAACATCTTTTATTATCTGCTTATCAGTTTCGATTAATTCAAGCCTTCTAGTCAAGTCTTCATAAATAATATCAAATGTTACCTTTTGAGTACTTTCGTCCTTATTCATTTCATCGACAATTTGTGGTATTGTTAAACCATATAATAAAAATTTAGCAGCTGTATAAATTCTTTCTCTAACTTCTACTGTTTCAACTGTTTTCGGGCAATTCTTTTCAATGATTGGTTTTACTAATTTATAACGTTCCATATCTATTTTGGGAAGTCTTCTTGTTAAATAAACACTAACGGTTGCGTTACTAATTTTAATCGATGTTCGGTAAAATATTAGGCTGTCCTCCTAGTAGAAGAACCCGTTTTAATTACATAATCGGCAACTTCCTTAATTCTGCTAACCATTTCTTCATATTTTTGCTATTCACTTGTCTTTTCCATATACTATTCCTCATCCATACTTAAAACGGCTAAAAAAGCTTCTTGTGGTATCTCAACACTCCCCACCATTTTCATACGTTTTTTCCCTTCTTTTTGTTTTTCTAATAATTTCCTTTTTCTTGAAACATCGCCACCATAACATTTAGCTAAAACATCTTTTCTTACGGCTTTTACTGTTTCGCGTGCTATAGCTTTAGTCCCTAAACAAGCCTGAATTGGTACTTCGAATTGTTGTCTTGGAATTAATTTGCGCAAATTTTCAACAATAGCCCTTCCTCTTTTATAAGCAAAATCTTTATGAACAATCACGCTTAAAGCATCAACAATTTCCCCATTTAATAAAATATCCATCTTAACTAAATCACTTGGTTTATAACCAACTAATTCATAATCAAATGAAGCATAACCTTTTGTTGTGGATTTTAATTTATCAAAAAAATCATAAACAATTTCCGATAATGGTATTTCGTAATGAATATTAACACGCGTTTGATCAAGATATTCCATAGAAATATAGTTGCCACGCTTATCCTGACACAATTCCATAATCGGTCCTATATAATTGCTAGGAACAAAAATATTTGTACGAATATACGGCTCGGAAATAGTTTTAATTCGTTGTCTTTCAGGCATTTTTACTGGTGAATCAATTGCTATCTTGGTATTATCAGTAAGTTCAATTTCATAAACAACTGATGGGCTTGTCGCAATTAAGTCAATATTAAATTCTCTTTCAATTCTCGTTTCAATAATATCCATATGTAAAAGGCCTAAAAAACCACACCGAAAACCAAATCCTAATGCTTTTGATGTTTCTGGTTCAAACTCTAATGAGGCATCATTAAGTTTTAATTTTTCTAAAGCTTCACGTAATTCTGGAAATTTTGAAGATTCAATTGGATATAATCCACAAAAAACCATTGGTTTCATTGGTTTATAACCTGGTAAAACCTCTAAAGATGGATTATTAGCAAGTGTTACTGTATCACCTACTTTAACATCACTAATACTTTTGATACTAGCACAAATAAAACCTACTTCGCCTGCTACCAACTCTTTTTTCTTAATTTCTTTTGGCGTATGAACACCAAGTTCGACAACATCATATTCTGCACCAGTTGCCATCATTTTAATTTTGTCGCCAACTTTAACTTTACCATTTACAATTCTAACTAATGTAACAATTCCACGATAAGCATCAAAACAACTATCAAAAATTAAAGCCTGTAAATGTCTATTGTCCGCTTCTTTAGGGGCTGGGACACGATCAATAACCGCTTCAACTAATTCTTTAATACCAATTCCATTTTTCGCACTCGTTAAAATAAATTCTGACTCGTCAAATCCTAATGTATCCATAAGTTCCTTTTTTACACGTTCAGGATCAGCATTTGGTAAGTCAATTTTATTAATAACTGGTATGATTGTTAAATTGTTTTCTAAAGCTAAATATAAATTAGCTAATGTCTGGGCTTCAATACCTTGAGCAGCATCAACGACTAAAATAGCTCCTTCACAAGCCGCTAAACTACGCGATACTTCATATGTAAAATCAACATGTCCTGGGGTATCAATTAAATGTAAAATATAATCTTCATTTTTATAATGATACTGTAATTGAACCGCATTTAATTTTATTGTAATTCCGCGTTCACGCTCTAGTTCCATATTATCTAATAATTGATCCTGTCTTTCTCTTTCACTAATAGCACCTGTTACTTCTAAAATTCTATCTGCTAATGTACTTTTACCATGATCAATATGCGCAATTATGGAAAAATTTCTAATGTTTTCTCGTTTCATGTAATCACCTTTATTTATTATATCAAAATTTTTATATAATTCAAAAACATTTACAAAATCTAAATGATATGCTACAATGTATATAGATGGAAGAAATTCCATATAATAAAAAAGAGATACGTATAACTTTCGTATGTTAAACGTTTTCTCGTCTGTTGATTTGAAAACGCTCTAGCAAAGTTGCCAAGCGTTTTCTTTTTAGTCCTTGTTTTTTGAATTTCGGTCTAAAAGCAAAATTAGAACAACTAAAATTACTAAATATTCCATGATACCCTTTCCACATAGACATCACCTCCAATCTTTGGAGGAACGCTTAACAATTATACATATCTCTATTCAGATTATATCAAACAAATGTTTGTGTGTAAATATATTTCTTAACCAAAAATTAACTTTTTTTGCGTCAATAAATAATAAATTGTTAAAATTTAAAAGGCAAGACCATTAGATAATTCTTAAATTAACAATTTACATAATTCAAAAACATTTACAAAATCTAAATGATATGCTACAATGTATATAGATGGGAGAAATTCCATATAATAAAAAAGAGATACGTATAACTTTTGTGTGTTAAGCGTTGTCTCTATTAGTTTTTGTTGAGAAAAACGCTTCGACAAAGTTGCCAAGCGTTTTTTCTTTTAGTCTTTGTTTTTTGAATTTCGGCCTAAAAGTAAAATTAGAACAGCTAAAATTACTAAATATTCCATAATACCCTTTCCACATAGACATCACCTCCAATCTTTGGAGGAACGCTTAACAGTTATACATATCTCTATTTAAATTATATCAAACAAATGTTTGTATGTAAATATATTTCTTAACTAAAAATTAACTTTTTTTAATGAATAAATGATAATTTAAATATTAAAATTGCTGCCAAAATAGTAAATATACAAGTAAAATAAAATAATTTTTTATTTTTTAATTTATAACACATATATCCCATAAAAATTAAAAGATAACCAATAGCAATTGGAATAATTGTCTTTAACATTTCATTATTTGTAATTTTGTAGGCATCTTTTATTATTGAATGTTCTACACCTAAATCAAATAAGCTAGCATTAAAAATACCTAATGATATAATACCAATTGATACAAAACTAAATATTGTAATTAAAATGATAATTCCAAATATAACAATATCAATAATTGTTTTTTTATTATGAATTCTCGTTTGTTCATAATACTCTTTAATTTCTTCTTCCTTTTCAATCCCAGCCTCTAAGATTTCGTTAACACTTGTATTTAATACCTTACTTAGTAAATAAAGGGTTTCAATTTCTGGTAAACTCTTGCCAGTCTCCCATCTTGATACAGCTTTATTAGTTACATAAATTTTATTAGCCAAAGCGTCTTGTGTTAAATTACATTCCTTTCGTCTTTTTGAAATAAATTCCCCAATTTTTTCTACATTCATTATAATACCTCCTCCATTTTAAGAATATAATAATACTCATAAAATGTCTATCGATTATTAATAGACCCTATATTTTATCCATAAAAAGTAATTTCCACTTGGCAAATTTAACACTCAATGTTATAATAAAAAGTAAGAAAGTTTAGTAAAGGATAATGTTATATGGTATATGGGAAACATGAAAATATCGAAATTGATATAAATAAATTGGTAGTTTTACCGCAAGTTAGAAAACAAAAAAACGAGAAAATTGATGAATTAGTTGAATCAATTAAACAAAATGGGTTAATTAATCCTATTGATATTGCTATTATGGATTCAGAACATTTTAAAAGTCATATTGCTTTTATTAATGGTCTTTGGAAAGCAAATGTTGATTTTAAACCCTATCCATCAATTAATGGTCTATATTATGTTATTATTGCAGGGCATACTAGATATCAAGCTATATGCCAAATAGATAAAGAACAAAATAGTAATTCTAAAATTTATGCGAAAGTACACAATGCTAAAACTAGTGAAGAAATTTTATCACTTCAATTAGATGAAAATATTCATACAGCACCACGTATTGAAGAAAGAGCTATTGCGATTATTGAATGCTACTATTTAGGCTTGCAAACTGGTAAGTGGGTTACAAAAAAAGATTTTATTAATGAAAACAAGAGCAAATTTTCTCCAGATGTTTTAAATGATGCTCTAACTTTTTCTAATCTACCAACTAAAATTCAAGAATATATATTAAATAAAAATATTTATTATCAGGTAGGTGTCGAACTAGGAAAAATAGACACATTAATTAATGATTATGAAAAAAAGCAACTAGGTAAAAACCATACAGAAAAAGAACTAAATAAAGCGATAGTTTGTGAATATTTAATTATGTTAAATGAAATTAAAAAAAAGCAAAGTCTTAAAAAAGCTATTGATTGCATTCGTGGCTATAAGCAAATGTTCGAAGATTCCTTTAAACCTAAAGATGAATTAGATCAAGAACAGATTTCATGGTTTAATGAAGGCGTTGAAAGACAAAGTATTGAGTACCTACAAAGACAAAAGCTTCAACTAAATAATCTAAAAAAAGAATTAAGCACAAGTAAAATTAATGGTATGTCAGAACTTTTAACATTGATAACAGAATTAACCGGTCTTAAAACTGATGAAGAAAAGAAAGTATTAGCCACTGTATCCCATAGTTATCAAAAAACTATCGCAAACAATATTAGAAAAAATACATAAGTTTATCATAAAAAGAATATTTGATGCCCAAAATCAAATATTTTTTTGTATCAAAAAAGAGACTACTTGTCTCTTAATTTCGCACCTAATTTATTTTCAACTTCAGTAATGATTTTATTAAAAACTGTCATTACTTCTTCATCGCTAAGCGTTTTGGTCATATCTAAGAAAGTTAATGAATATGCAAGCGATTTTTCATTATCCAAAACGTTTGCCCCTGTATACACATCAAAGACTTCAATATTTGTTAATAATTTCCCACCAGCTTTTTTAATTACTTTCATAATGTCTTCGCTAGTTATATCCTTTTTTACAATAAAAGCTAAATCTTTAACGATACTAGGATATTTTGATATTTCTTTATATTTTAATTTTGATACTCTATTTTCAAATAATTTATCTAAATTAATTTCTGCTACATAAACCTCCTTAGCAATTGATGGATGAAGCGAACCAATAATACCAATATCTTTACCGCTTACATTAATAACCGCCGAACGGCCTGGGTGTAAGTATGAAGGAATATTATTAGTCGTAAAACTGTAACGATTATCATAGCCTAAAAAATGTAATAATTCTTCAACAATTCCTTTTATAACATAAAAATCAACTTGCTTTTTATTACCTAATTCTAAATAATATTCGCCCGACATTAAAATACATAATTTATTATCTTCACCAAATTTCTCATCTTTTTGATAAAATCCTTTAGCCATTTCAAATATCGTAATGTCTTTTAAATTACGATCTTTATTATAGTCATATACTTTTAATAAAGATGGTATTAATGAATATCTTAAAGCATTTTTTTCAATTGATAATGGATCTAATAATTTGACAATTTGGTAATTATCATCAAGATATTTATTAGCAACTTCATCATTTAAAAATATTTGTGTTAAAACTTCATTTAGTCCTAAATCAACTAATTTATTACGAATCTCGCGAGTACGCTTATCATAACTACCTTGCTTGATTGCTAACTTTGGTAATTTTCCTTCGATATTATTAATTCCATAAATACGTCCAACTTCTTCAATTAAATCTTCTTTAATCGAAATATCAATTCGTCTAGTTGGAACAGTTACAATAATATTATCCACATTATTTGTGGCATTAAAACCTAATTTTTTAAAAACTTCAATAATTGTTGAAACATCAAGATTAGTTCCTAACACATCATTAATATTTTTAACAGTTATAGCAATTTCCTTATCAGTTTTATCGGTTTTATCATAAGCAAGTATTCCTTTGTTAACTTTTCCTTCAGCATAATTCTCTAATAAATGACAAGCTCTTTCTATAGCTATATAAGTTCTTTTAGGATCAAGTCCTTTTTCAAAGCGATTAGAAGCCTCACTTCTTAAAATCTTTTTACTCGTTTTTCTAACTTTAATAGAATCAAATATAGCGGCTTCAATAATAATATCTTTCGTAGTTTCCACAACTTCTGTATCCAAGCCACCCATAACGCCAGCTAAGCCAACCGTCTTAGAATCGTTAGCAATAACGATATCATTTTCATCTAAAGTTCGCTCAACATTATCCAAAGTTGTTAATTTTTCTTGATTTTTGGCCATTCTGACAATTAATTTTTTACCTAATGTATTAGCATCATAAAAATGAAGTGGTTGACCAGTTTCCAACATAACATAATTAGAAATATCAACAACATTATTAATAGGACGAATTCCACACGCTATTAAACGATTTTTAATGAATTTAGGGCTCTCCTTAATGACAACATCACTAACCTTTTTCGTTAATAAAAGCTTACAATTATCTGTTTGAACATCAATCTTAAAATCATCATTTATATAAGCTTTATTCTCATTATATGATAAATCAATACCTTTAACCTTTTTATCGTAAATAGCTCCTAATTCATATGCAAGACCTAAGACACTTAATAAGTCTCCACGATTAGCTGTTAATTCAAAATCAACAATTTCATCATCTAATTCAAGATATTTAATTGGGTCTTCACCAACTTTAGCATCACTTGCTAGTTCCGCAATACCATCGATATCTTTTGCTGTTAAAAATTTATGTTCAAGACCAAGTTCTTTAATTGAACACATCATGCCATTAGATTCAACCCCACGAATAACACCTTTTTTAATTGTTAATTCTGGCAATTTAGCTCCTACTAAAGCAACAATTACTTTAATACCTACTCTAGCATTTGGCGCTCCACAAACAATTTGTAAAACCTCACTGCCAATATTTACTTTACACACATGTAAATGATCACTATCAGGATGCTCAACACATTCAATGATTTCACCGATTATTAAATTGTCAGCGTCAATCAGTTTACCACATTTATCATATTCATTACCAACGCTCGTCATATCCGAAGCGATTTTGTCAATACTTAAACTTTCATCTAGTTCTATATAATCACCAACAAATTTTCTAGATAATATCATTAGTTCTCATCCTTTCTATCAAATTCATTTAAAAATCTTATATCATTTTGATACATTAATCTTATATCGGGAATTTCATATCTAAACATCGTAATCCTATCCCAACCAGGTCCGAAGGCAAATCCTCCCCAAACCTCAGGATCATACCCATTCATTCTTAAAACATTAGGGTGAACCATACCAGCCGCAAAGACTTCTATCCAACCTGTTTGTTTACAAAGATTACAACCTTTGCCACCACATTTAAAACAAGTGACATCAACTTCATAAGATGGTTCTGTAAATGGAAAGTAACTTGGTCTAAATCTTAACTCTAAATTTTCACCTAACATCTTTCTAGCAAAAACTTCTAATGTACCCTTTAAATCAGCTAGCGAAACATTATTCTCTTTTTTATCGATAACAAGTCCTTCTATTTGCGAAAACTGTGGTGCATGTGTTGCATCATCTTCTCTTCGGTAAGTCTTACCTGGCACAATAATTCTAATCGGTTTTTTTTCTTCTTGGCTCATCATATATCTAGCTTGAACTGACGAAGTTTGCGTTCTAAGTAAGTATTCATCAGTAATATAAAAACTGTCTTGCATATCACGAGCGGGATGCCCTTTTGGTAAATTTAATCTTTCAAAACAATATTCATCACTTTCAAGTTCGGGACCACTTACAACATCATAACCCATTGATATAAATAAATCTTCAATCGCTTCAATTGTCAAACTCATAGGGTGTTTACTACCTCTTTTTATTTTTGTTGCTGGTAGGCTAATATCAATTCTTTCACTTTCTAATTTTTCATTTAAAGCAACATTCTCTAACTTTTCTTTTAAAGTATCAAACAAAGTATTAGTTTCTGTCCTTAAATCCGTCAATAACATACCAATTTCTTTTTTTTCTAGAGCGGATAAATCACGCATTTGACTAGAAATTTCCGTTATCGGTCCCTTTTTTCCAAAATATTCTACCTTTAAATCATTCAATTCTTTTAACGAACTAATATTTTTTAATTTTTGAGTTAATTCTTCTTTTAAATTTTTAATTTTCTCTCGCATTTTTATTCCTCCTTCATAAAAAAAACGCCCTATTATAAGGACGTGATTACGTGGTACCACCTTAATTTGTAGATTATTATCTACCTTGAAACTATAACGCGTTACCGTCGTAAATTTTCTTTTACAAAACTCCGAAGACGAATTCATAAAATATTATTATTAGTTTCCACCAACCACTAACTCTCTAGCAATAAATCTTTTATTACTACTTCTTCATCATTGTTTTTAAATACCTAACAATATTATAACACATAATTTATCTTTTTCAATTATTTTTTTGTTAATATTTTATCAGAAGTTTCGGTATCTTTATCAACCATTCCCTCATTTACCAACATATTATGTATAGACTCATCTAAATTTTTTATTTGTCTATTATTATTTAAATAATCATTATTAGCTTGAATAACATTATCTAATAATGTATCAATTTCTTTTATGGATGCAAGACTTTCTTGTTGGGCCAAAATACCACTTGATATAGCAACGGCTGTAAATAAACTAGGCAAAAGAGTATTATGATATGTCATCATTTGATTTAACGAAATAGCGTAATTTGTAAATAAAAAGTTCATATTTTCATATTGGGATGTATGCACCGAACTAAACATATATTTTCTAGTATCTGTTGCTGCTCTTAACCCATTTTCATTCATAAAATCACCCTTCAAATTTTTATATGTCCTATTATACTTAAATTTAATAAAAAATCAACATAAAATTTTTAATCAATCAATCATTTTATTAATTGCTATTTATTTTATGATTTTTAATCCATATTTTTCTTTTAATTTATCAATCGTTTCTTCTAATTCATTATTTTCTTCGATTTTTTTTACATCATCAAAAATAGAAACTTGATGGGTAACGGTATCAACTAAATTATTTAATCTAATCCCAATTAATCTAACAGGTTTATCATATTTCATTTCTTCATATAAATCTTTAGCAATTTTTAAAATATCTTCACTATTTCTAATCGCGTTAACTATTTTTTTTTGATGGGTACTTCGTTTAAATAGATTATCTTTTAAAACAATCGTTACTGTTAAGGCATATTTATTTTGTTTCTTTATTCTAAGTGATACTTGTTCAGATAAAACCGCTAACGATTTAAAAATTTCATCTTTATTAGTAATATCTTTAGGCAAAGTAATTTCACTACCTATTCCTTTTGGTTCTGGTGGAATGCTTATAACAGGTGATGTATCAATTCCATTAGCAATATCAATTAAATATTGTGATTGATTTTTAAAATATTTATTTAAAGTTTCTAACTTTGCATTAGCTAAATCTCCAATCGTAAAAATTTTTAAGCTTTCTAATTTTGGTACACTTTTCTTACCAATTCCAAACAATTCGCCAACTTTAAGAGGCCACATTTTATTTTGAATTTCTTCTTTAAATAAAGTGTGAATTTTGTATGGTTTTTCAAAATCTGAAGCCATTTTAGCGCACAATTTATTATTAGCAATCCCAACATTTACGGTAAAGCCTAATGTATCATAAATTTCTTTTTGGATTTTTCTGGCAAAAGCTAATGATTCTCCATATAAATGTTTAACATTAGTATAATCTAAGTAACATTCATCAACTGATGCTACTTCAATATCCGGTGTATATTTGTATAAAAGTTCAAACAATTTATGAGACATCTCTTGATAAAATTTATAATTAGGTGGATATACTCTTAAAACAGGGCATTTCTTTTTGGCACTATATAAAGTTTCGGCTGTAACAATTCCTTGTTTTTTAGCTGAATTTGATTTAGCTAGTACAATTCCCTTACGAGCCTTAGGGTCTCCTCCAATAACAGCATAACTATTTCTAATATCATATTTACACCCATTATTTAAAAGTTCTATCGCTGTCCAAGATAAAAAAGCATTATTTACATCAATATGCATAATAATTCTTTCCATACTACCACCAATATAATTTTATCACAAACAAATTTTCGTGTAAATAATTTTAAAAGAAAAATGTTTAAACTACTCTTTAGTCTAAACATTTTCTTCTATTTATATAAAATATCGATATCGACATCACCTTTAATACCATCAATTCTTCCATCACTACACATTTGCCAAATATAATACTCTCCTTGGTAATTGGTCTTATTAGTATAGTGTGCTAACCAAACTTTATGGTCCTGTTTATCCCAAATATTTTCTAAATAATTCTTACTACTATAAAGCATTGGTTCATAATTATTTTTTTCTATTTCTTCTAAAAACGTATTAGCAATTTCATTAAATTTATATAGACTTACATTCATCGAATTAAAACTAGACCAACTTTCCCAATCATAGACAATTGGTAAATCTAATTTATAATCTTTATCTTTCAAATTATCAGTAACCCAAGCAACTTGTTTTTTTGCCTCTTCATTGCTATTCGCATAACTATAAAAATAAACACCAACTTTTAAACCATTTTCTTTAGCATTTTCAATATTACTTTCAAAATATGGATCCATTATATATTCACCATTAAAACCATCTTGATGTCCAATTCTAATCATAACAAATTCGGCTCCAGCCTCTTTAACTTTTTTTAAGTCTATTTCTCCTTGCCATTTTGAAACGTCAATGCCAACTTCCGTATTTTCTGTTTTATAATCCCTTAAAGCATCACTAAAAGCAATATAAGAATTGCTTGGAGGCGAATTTTTTTTAGGTACAACATTTAAAATAAAATCTTTAGTTGTAAAATTACCACTATTATCCGTTACTTTATATACTAAGTTATAACTTCCAACTTTATTAAAATCATATTCTCCAATAATTTCTCTTTTAGGAGTATCATCATAATTATCAACCGAAATAATTACGTCCGTTAAACTTTTCGCATAACCTTCAGTAACGGTAAATGCGTCTTTTAATATAATTTTAGGAGCAACCTTATCAACTATATTAAAATCTATAATATATTTATATCTTTTTTTATCATTATCACGGCATATTGTTGTAATTTGGGTATTACCTACTTTTTTAGTATCAATCTTTTTATTTTCTTCCAAATTACACGCAATATCATCTTTATAATCAAATAATGTTTTATCACTATAAACATCAACATCAAAACTTAAATTCATAGGATAAACTTTAAAATATTTTTGATATATTATTACTGACGTTATTGTTCCTACACCTAAAAATACAATTATTCCTAATATGATAAATATAGTTTTTTTATTTTTCATAGCCCACCTACTTAACAAATATAGTTTATCAAAAAAATATAGAAATTACAACTTCTATATTCTAAATTAAAACATTTATTTGTTCTTTAGATAATCCTGTCACATCAACAATAAAATCTATATCGACATTTTTACTAATTAAGTTTTTAGCAATATCAATTTTTTCTTGATTTTTACCCTGACTTATTCCTTCTCTTTTTCCCTGTTTATTGCCAATTTCAAAACCATTAATATAGGCATTTTCATAATGTTCCTCTTCTGGTTCAAAAAAATCGATTATATTTTCCATCTTTACTCGCTCCTCACTATCTAAATTATAATATTTTATTTGTTCTAATATTTCTTCATTTGTTTTATCTTTTATTATTTCTGTTAATTCATCTAAATTATTATTTTTAAATAAATTTACTAATTCATAA
>JAAWGF010000044.1 GCA_022795155.1 Bacilli bacterium
ATTATTATGTGGAAATAATTGCGCCTAATGGCGATAGTTATAAATCAGAACCTGTAAACATCAAAATCGATCGAAGATAAAAAATAATTTTTGGAGAATTGAATAATTCTCTTTTTTTGTTTAATTTTGTCAATTTTGGTTAATGCTAATAAAAAGGTGATAAAATGAAAAAAATTTTTTTATTAGTATTTATGCTTACATTAGTAGTAGTTTTTTATTCTAAAGCTGAATATGATGCTTCTTTAGTGTTTAATGAGGATGAATATATAGACAATTATGATTGTGAATATTTTTATATCGCTTCTAAAGATATTAAATTAAATACTAATAATCTAAGTGATTATTTTTCTGATGAGGATATTAGAATAATGGGCGTATATCCTAATTTAGAAAAAATATATAATGATGATTTAAAGAACAAATTAAGCTATTATAGCTTTAGTTCATTATATGATAATAAAATTAATATAAATAATTTTACAAATAATTACGTTAGATTATTAAAAAATAATAGTTATATTGATGAAGCTAACATGGTTTATTTTGATGGTATTAATATCGATAAAGTATTGGTATATACTACATATAATTCTATTTATTTGCATGATTCAATTTATCATGGGTTTAGTTATAAAGTTAAAGAGTTTTAAAAAAAATATATAATTTTCTTTTATATATTTTTTTGTTGTATTTTGTCTAATTAAATAGTATAATTTAATTAGATGAGGTGATATTGTGAATGTGCTTATTTGGATAATTATTATAGTTTTACTTACTCTAGTAGAAATAATGACAATTAATTTAACGACAATTTGGTATGTTGTTAGTGCTATTGTGTCTTTAATTATTGCCTTTTTTTCAGAAAATTTTTTATTACAATTTGGGGTTTTCGCTGTGTCTGGAACTGTTTTGTTGTTAACAACAAGACCATTTCTAAAAAAGTTGACGGCTCATAAAAAGGAAGCTACCAATTCTGATCGTGTTATAGGTATGGAAGCAATTGTTACAGAATTAATTGATAAGAATACAATTGGTGAAGTTAAAGTTGATGGAAAAAGGTGGTCAGCTTGTTCTGATCAAAAGATTGATGTTAATTGCGTCGTTAAGGTTTTAAGTATTGATGGCGTTAAATTAAAAGTAGAAAGAATAGGAGATTAGTTTATGTGGGTTTTTGTTAGTATCTTAGTTATTGCTGGAATATTGATTATTCCAAATATCAAAATTGTTCCTCAAGCAAAATCATATGTTATTGAACGAATTGGTTCATATTATGCAACTTGGGTTAATGGTTTACATTTTAAAATACCTTTTGTTGATCGAGTAGCTAATATAGTTAATCTAAAGGAAATTGTTATGGATTTTGCACCACAACCAGTTATTACAAAAGATAATGTTACAATGCAAATAGATACAGTTGTTTATTTCCAAATAACTGATGCTAAGTTATACACTTATGGAGTTGAGAATCCAATTAATGCAATTGAAAATTTAACTGCTACAACTTTACGTAATATTATAGGTGATTTAGAATTGGATCAAACATTAACATCTAGGGATTTAATTAATGCTAAAATGCGTTCGATTTTGGATGAGGCAACAGACCCTTGGGGAATTAAAGTAAATCGTGTTGAAGTTAAAAATATTATTCCACCAAGAGATATTCAAGAAACAATGGAAAAGCAAATGCGTGCTGAACGTGAAAGACGTGAAAAAATTCTTCAAGCTGAAGGTGAAAAAAAGTCAAGTATTTTAATAGCTGAAGGTGAGAAAGAAAGCGCTATTTTAAGAGCTGAAGCAAAAAAAGAAGCTCAAATTAAAGAGGCAGAGGGAGAAGCCGAAGCTTTATTAAAAATTAAAACAGCTGAAGCAGAAGGTATTAGATTATTGAAAGATGCAAAAGCTGATCAAGCAGTATTAACTTTAAAAAGTTTTGAAACTTTAGCTAGTGTTGCTAATGGTCAAGCAACTAAAATAATAGTTCCATCTGAATTACAAAATGTAGCTAGTTTAGGAACAACTTTAAGCGAAATGTTTAAAGATAAGAAATAAAATGCAAAGTATTTTAAAGTATATAAAAAATATTTTAAAAGTATTAATTTGGCCAATTATATTTATAATTGGTCAATTTTTATTGGTTATAATTTTTGGTGTTATATTTAATGCTATTAAATTTAACGATATTAAACTAGCTAATGATGGTCTAAAAAATGATGAATTGACACTAATTTTTAACGAATTTATAAAAACAGAAGAATATCAGATTGAGTTGCAAAACTATATTTCAAATAATGCATTATCTATTACAATTATAACTTTTATAGTATTTGGCTTTATTCTTTATAAAGTGTATTGTAATTATAAAAAAGAATATGATAGAAAAATTTGTTTTAAAGATATTTGTATGCTTATAATACTGGGTGTTGTGATGAATTTAAGCTATAATTTGATAATTGGTAGCTTAAATAATTTATTTTCATTTGGTGATAATTATTTTATAATAAATATAGATATTTTGACTTATATAATCTGTACAGGCGTATTGGGTCCTATTTTAGAGGAATTATTATTTAGGGGCATTGTCTTTAATAGACTAAAAAAATTTAGCAAACAAATGAAATCAATTTTGTTAGCCTCATTTATTTTTGCGCTTTTTCATGCCAATCCTATTCAGATGTTATATGCATTTTGCTTAAGTTTTATTTTAATATACGTTTATGAAAAATATAAAAATATTAAAGCTCCAATAATAGTTCATATAGCCTCTAATACTATCAATTTTTTTGCATGCATGTTAGTTAATAATAATAATCTATTATTAAATTCATTATTAATGGTAGTATCATTTATATTTTTATTTATGATTAATAAAATTATTTTTAAAAAGGATTTATTATAAATCATATAATTATGGTTAAAAACTGCTCAAATGAAAAGGTAAATTCCACTTTGAAAGGTTAAATGCTATCTTTTCGTTTGAAAAATTAGAAAAGAGTAAAAATGTATAGATTTTTATTCTTT
>JAAWGF010000021.1 GCA_022795155.1 Bacilli bacterium
TCCGGCATTCTGGATTTAAAATAATTATAATCCAAAATTATTTTTTGTTTAAAAATTTTAATTTGTATGTTTAAGAATATTATCTTTAAATAATTAGTAAATTTGCTACATGCTATATGCTACATAATAAGGGTAATACTATACCTTATTATGGCGAAGACTTGACCACTCAAGTCTCGCTTTTATAGATAGATACTCTTATACTGTGCAATGCCATAGTATTTTTTAAATATTTAAAATTAATACTTCAAAAGGTTTTTAAATTTTTACTACTAATTTACTACTTTTCAAAGTGAAAACATAAGAAATTATAACAATTTATAAGAATATCCTTCAAAAACAAAAATGCGTAAACGCTTATAAATACAGGTTATAACGCTATTTGAGAACTTATAAAAACATACTCACAAAAATGTAATATTTTTTAAAATAATAATTTAAATAGAGGTGTTTATATGAAAGCATTAACTAAGAAAGCTTTGACAATTAGTATTATAGCTGGAATGCTAGTATTAATTGATGGTGTTATTGTTAATCTAATGGGCTTAAATGGTTCATTTGTTTGGGTTAGTTTTATAAGTTGGACAGTCTTTTTTGGTGTATCACTTATTGAACGAATTAAAGCTGTTCCAGGATATATAATCGGTTTTTTATTAGCAATTTTAATAATTAATTTTGGGACTTTTTTAAACGGGTTATTTGCTATTAAAATTTTAGGAGTAGCTTTATCATCTATTTTAGCAACCGCTATTGTTAATTTTTTCTGTATGTATTTTGAAAAGTTAAAAAGAGTTTATTTGGATTCTATTAGTGGTATTTTTGTTGGTATTGCACTTACGTTTTCAGGCCTTGGAATTGGACTTACAACTGATACTTTAGATAGTTCTATGACAATGTTATCAATTATTGTTATATATGGTATTTTAGGCCTTTTAAGTGGCTATATAACAATGAAGATAACTTCAAAATAATTTTATGAAGATGAAATTAAGGCTTTCATCTTTTTGTTTAAGTTAAGTGAAAAAGTAAATTAGAGAATAAAAGAAAAAGAAGATTGAAAGACTAAATTATATAAAATAAGTATAACTTAGTCTTTATTTTTTTAAAATTTGTGGTATTATATTAGTAAATTTCATTAAATTTATTCACGGCAAAAAGAACTTCAGCTCAATTTAAAAATTTTTGAAAGACTAAATTGGATATAGAATAAATATCTAATTTACTTTTGCATTTAATGATCTTTTTGTTTAACGTTATATTCCTTATATAATTATTGACATTAAATATATTGTAAGTTATAATATGTCATCAATATTAGATTTAAAGAGGGGAATATTATGAGTATATTTGAGATAAGTAATACTAAAGAAGAAAAACCAATTAAAATTAGAGGAAAAGGTAAACATGGTGTTATAGGTGAATATTATAAAGGCAATAAAAAATTAAAAAGAATTATAATTAGTAAAAGTGTAAAACGAGTTAGTCATCATGCTTTTGCTGACTGCGAAAATCTAAAAGAAATAATTTTTGATGAAAATGTTAAACTTGACGACATCTGCAGTTACGCGTTTTATAATTGTTTAGGCTTAAAAGAAATTACTTTTCCTAGTAGTCTTAAATACATAAGTAATTGGGCATTTAAAAATTGCTCAAATTTAGAAAAAGTAATTTTTACTGATAATGTGGAGATTGTAAATCTGTTTGACTTAACCAAAAAGGATAATGCAGTTTTAAAAAAAGAAATTATATCAAATAATCTATTTTCTATTGGTTATGCTGCCTTTGAAAATTGTGTAAAATTAAAAGAAATTGTTCTTCCACAAGGCATTAAAAATATATATGCACAAGCTTTTTATAATTGTAAAAGTTTAGAAAAAATTGTTATTCCGAGCAGTGTTTATTCTGTAGGGTGCAATGTATTTGGTTTGTGTGATAATTTGGAAGAGGCAGTTTTGAATGAAGGTTTAAAGGAGCTTAATTTATTAGCCTTTAATTCTTGTCATAAATTAAAAAAAGTAATTATACCAAGTAGTGTTCAAAAAGTAAGCGTGGATTTGGAACATTATTATAACGAAGATATACCAGATATAGTAGATTTGGACTCTACAGAATTTTATTCAAGAGAAATAAATGAGCGATTTATTAGAGATATCAATTATTATAATGATAAATCATCTGGTGAAACAGTAGCTAGATCGTTTACTAAATATCTATATATAAAAAATGCTATTGATAAAAACTTTTATGGATTAAATAAAAATGAACTAATGCAATATAAAGGATTAATAGTTGATGTGTTAACAGAGGAATTATGTTCCAAATATCCATATATTAAGAAAAAACTTTTGGATTTAGTTAATATTAAATTTAAAATTCGGGAATATGAAGATAAAAATGTTGATTTTGAAGAACAGTATGCTTATTTTATTCAATATTGTAATAATTATTTGTTTTCTAACAATAATAGGCAAATGACTAATTCAAATGTTAGTGAAACACTGGGTATTAGTGATAATCATTCAAAGGTAAATAGTGCATTAAGTGTTAGTAGTAAACCAGTTGATGAATTTGTTCCATGGTACTGGATGGATCAATCCAATGTGTATAATAGAGAAGACTATGCTAATATTAGTGATAATATTCCAACTGCAGTTTCTGAATTGATTGATGAGGAATCGCTTCTTTTAAAGCAATTAGGAATTACAAAAAATGATTTAGGATATTGGAAGAATGGCGATATTATACCAGAATTAAAAGTTATGGACGAAATGAAGGCTTTAAAAAGGTATAATGATTTAAGAAAATTTAGCTAAAATAATATATTGAATTGAACATTTAAATTTTATCTAGTATAATAAAAATGAGGTGGAATGATGAAAAAAAATATTCTAAAAGTATTATTATTACCAGTAATAAGTTTATTACTAGTAACAGGTTGCAGTGAAAAAGAAGATTATTTTGAAACAGCTAAAAAGAATATGCAGGAACTTGAGAGTTATTCAATGGATATTAATATCGAAATGGGTATGGATGTTGGCGGCATAATGATTAATTTGCCAATGACTTTAAATAGTGATATTGATATGATTAATAAAATGAGTAAGATGAAGATGTCTAGTGAATTCATGGATAACAGTCTTTCCTCAACTACTTATGTTGATGGGTCTGATGAAAATAATATGATTCAGTATTCTACAAGTGATGGTATTACTTGGGAAATGACAGAAGCTAAAGATAATAATCAAGTTAATAATTTGGTTAATCCAGATAATATTAAAGAAATTAAGTCAGATGATAAAGATTATTATGTATATGAGGCAACTTTAGATAAGGATCAAATGTCTGGTATTATTGATAAAGATCTTACAGATAATGATATGATGGGTTCGATTGATATTACTGATAATATTGTTTTCAAGTACTATATCAATAAAAAAACAAAATATTTTGAAAAAATAGTAGCCGATTTAACAGATGTTATGGATGTAACAGGTGAAGAAAGTGGTCAAAAAGTAAAACTAACAAAACTAAATTTTGAAATAAAATTTTCTAATTTTAATGAAGCTCCAAAGGTTGTTATTCCTGATGATGTCAAAAATTCTAGTATTAAACCAGAAAGCGTTAATACAAAAACAATGAAATGTCATCTTTCTAAGAATCAGTCAGGTGCTGAATTTGACTTATCATACTTTGCAGATTACAAGGAATCTTATGTAACTAACATTAGAAGTAATGAAAAAATTGTATCTAATGATATCTCAATTTTAGAAACATATAAAAGTCAAGTGGAGCGAAATTATGCCCCTTTTGATAATGTTGAATACTATAATTATAATGTTAAGATTGAGGGAGATACGCTTATAAGTACAACTGATATAGATTATAGTAAAATTGACATAGGGAAAGTTCTTGAGATTGATCCATCTAGTTCATCACTTATTAAAAATGGAAAAATTAACATAAACACACTAAAAAAGGCTTATGAATCAATTGGTGCTACTTGCGAGATGGAATATGATAATAACTAATATTTAGACACAAAACTAAATATTAGTTTTTTTGTACACTTTTATTAGATTTTCGCATAAATTAAAGTGAGGGGTGATAAAGTGGCAGCGTTTAAAGAAATAGTTACTAAGGCTATCATTGGTAAAGGGAAAAAATATTTTAAAAACAGTTATACAATTAATACAGAATCTAAGCCCACAACTGTTTTAGGATGTTGGGTAATTAATCACAAGTTTAAAGGATATAAATCAGGTGAAAAAATCGGTGTTGATGGGTCATATGATATAAATATTTGGTATTCTTATGACAATGATAGCAAAACAACTGTTGTTAGTAAAAAAATAGATTATAATGACTTGTTTAATGTAAAAATAAAAGAGAATGCCGATTTAACTAGTGATACGGATGTAATTGTTAGGACGTTAAAACAACCTACATGTAGTAAAGTAAATATTGAAAATGATGGTGTTATTAGTTTTGATATAGAAAAAGAATTAGGCGTAGAAATAGTTGGTGAAACAAAAATGAAGATTGCAATTGAAGAAGATGAAGAACCTTGGGATGAAATAGAGGATGAAATGGATGAGGAAATTGAAAAAGAAATTGAAAATAATATTGAAGAGAAATACATATAATGAAGTGTTAACCAAAAGTAGTTGACACTTCTCTTTTTTTGTGATATCATCTATTAAATGAAGGAGGGATAATATGGCTGTTAAAATTAGATTAAAGAGAATGGGTTCCAAACAAAAACCATTTTATCGTATTGTTGTAGCTGATTCAAGAAGTCCAAGAGATGGTAAAGTTATTGAGGAAGTTGGGTATTATAATCCAATTAAAGAACCAGCTGAAATTAAAATTTCAGAAGAATTAGTTATGAAATGGTTACATGATGGTGCACAACCAACAGATACTGTAAAAAATTTATTTACTAAAGTTGGAATTAACGAAAAATTTCATAATGAAAAAATGGCATCTAAAAAAAAGAGTAGTAAATAATGAATTTAGTAGAATTAACAGAATTTTTAATAAAACAAATTGTTCATGATCCAGATTCTGTTTCAGTAAAGCAATTTGATGAAGATGATGAATATATTACAATTGAAGTTTTGGTTTCATCGGATGAGATTGGTTATGTTATTGGTAAAGGTGGCCGTGTTGCATCTTCAATTAGAACAATAGTTCAAGCTGCTGCTTATACTAATAATTTAAAAAAAGTAAAAGTTAATTTTGATGCATTTTAAGAAGAATCTTCTTCTTTTTTTGTATTGAATTATAAATAAAAAGGTTTATATTATTTTTATATAAGTCTTATTTTTTGTATTTTTTAAAGAGTTATTTTTTTATTGTTTCCTTTTTTTTGATGTGGTATTATATTTATGATATGGTGATTGTATGAAAGATAAAATAAAAAGGATTATGAATAATAAGGTTAAGAAAATACTGATTACATTAAATATTATAATAATTTTTGGTATATTAGAATTTTATATTTGTCGATTAATTCATTTTTATCGAATTGAAAATCCTAAGGTAAATTCCGATATCAGTTTAGCAGATTATATTACTTTAGGTAAAAATATTGCAGTAAGTGGAAGTGGATTATATCAAAAAGATGATAAGTATGTTTTTATTGGTAATGATGTTAATAATTATTTATATTATTCAGGCATTCTTTGGAGAATTATAGAGATAAATGATGATTCAATAAAATTAATAGCGGAAGATATTCAAACATCAATATTCTGGGGTAGTGATCTAAATTATAGTAATTCTTATATTAGGAAATGGCTAAATTTAGATACTAATGCGATTTATAGTGGCATATTTTATCAAAATTTAAATAATCCGGAATTATATTTAAATAAAAGTGATTTCTGCTATGGGAAAGTATTAGATGCTCGTTATAATTGTGAAGAAAGACAAAGCGACTACATAGGACTTTTAACAATTAATGAATATGAAAGAGCTAGAGGAAAAGATAGTTATTTAAATATTGGTTCATATTTTTGGACAATTAATACTTCAGAGGATAATATTTGGTATGTTTTAGATACTGGTGAATTAAATGATAATGCTTTTACAGAACAAAATTACTATAGTTATGGAGTAAGACCAGTTATAAATTTAAAAAAAGATATAAAGTTTATATCAGGAGATGGTAGCTTAGATTATCCATATATTATTGATAAAAATTACAGTAATCTATTATCATCAAAAAGAGTTGGAGAATATATAAACTATAGTGGTTATAAATTTAGAATAATTGAAAATGATAAGTCTAATGTTAAAGTTGCTTTGGATGGTTTTATAACCGCTAATAGCGAGAATTTATTATTAAATTTTTCTGATTATAATCCTAATTTCAATATTTATGATGGCATTGGTTTTTATTTGAATAATGATTTTTATAATTCTTTAACTAATAAAGATTATATAGTTAATAGTAAATGGTACAATGGTGTTTATACTAATGATTATGCTAGCGTTTATAATTCTTACGTTGACGCTAATATAGGACTATTAAAAGTTGGAGATTTCTATATTAATGATTACCAAAATTATTATTTATTAAATCGAAATAATATTGAAGATTTGACTGTTTATAAGGCTGTTGAAGGAAATAAATTATATGCAGATTTAATTAGTACTGGTGCTTTTATTCGTCCTGCTTTGGTTTTACGTGGTGATGTAATCGTGACAAATGGCCAAGGTACTAAAAATAATCCCTATATAATTGGAGGTTGACATGAAAAAGATTGGGATACTGTTAATTGTTATTGATATATGTGCTTGTATATGTTTTTTTATATTTTATGGACCAATAAGTGGTTTTAGAGATTGGTTGGTAACTACCTCTATGACAACAATGACTCATAAATATATAGCCAAAACATTTTATTCTGAAAAAATGATTGAAAATGTATTAAGCCGAAATTATATTGAGGATTTTAGTGAAAGTACTAATGTTGATGAAGTCCAAATTGGTAACATTAAAGAAATAGATAGTTATACTTCCGTATATGAACGCGAAGTTTTAGAACATAATAGCGATGAGGATTATAAAATAATTGAATTTGATTATAATGGCTCTCATGTTTTTTTAGCGGTGTTATATGATCCATCAAGAGTTAGTTTAGGTATGACTGAGTATTTAGGGGTTCAAGGAGAGTTCCTTAAGGATATATCTAAAAAAAATAATGCTTTGGTAGCTATAAATGCTGGTGGATTTTCTGATGAAGGTGGCTTTGGAAATGGTGGTAGTCCAACGGGGACAGTCATTAAAGATGGTAAAATTATTTGGTCAAATAGTTATTATAGTGGCAAGCTAGCTGGATTTAATAATGACAATATTTTAGTTTTAACAGGCGATAGCCCTAATATAGCTATTGAAAAAGGAATGCGTGATGCGATTGAGTTTGGTCCTTTTTTGATTGTCAATGGTGTTGAAGCTAATATTGGTGGGAATGGTGGTTGGGGCATAAACCCTAGAACAGCATTAGCGCAAAGGAAAGATGGGATTGTCTTATTTTTAGTTGTCGATGGTAATGGTTATAATTCCGATTGGTCGGCTCGAGGGGGGCTTGGACTATCAGATGTAATGACTATTTTAAAACGTTATGGTGCTTATAATGCCGTTAATCTAGATGGGGGAGCTTCTACGACACTAGTTGTTAACAATGAACTTTATAATAATCCATGTAGTGGTAGTAGTGCAACTGGTGAGCGGGAGATCCCTAATGGTTGGATTTTCAAATAAAAAAGCTTTAGCAATATGCTAAAACTTTTGTTTTATCATTAGATTTTTTAAAATTAAAATACTCTCGTGCGGGAATATTTTCACGCGTTATGATATCAATAATCTCTTGATTACCATCTTCAAGTATGATATGAGTATTTTGAATGACACAATCATTGATTGACGAACGTTTAATTAAACAAGAATATAAGTGATTAATACCACTTTTTATAAAACGGATATCTATTTGCGAAAAAGAAAAAAATATCGAACCTTTAACAATTTTGCTATCATTACCTAATGCTTCAAAATCATATTGTTCTAATACATGAATATTAGGAACCTTTTTATAAGTAATTAAATTTAAATCTATATCAGTTAAATATTTATCTATATTATTTTTCATATAACCTCCTTTTCTATCGACAAGCAAATATCCTAACATTATTAAAAAATTATTTCAATAATAAATGCATGAATTATCGATATTATTGCGCGAATACATAGAAAAATAATTATTTATTAAATAGATGGTAATTTGTCTTAAATTTCATTTGGAAATAGAATAAAAATTGTTAATTAAACTTGTATAAAGCAATAATTTATAATATAATTAATTTATAGTATTATGAGGTGAACTATGAATGAATTAAAAATTCCAAATCATATTGGGGTTATAGCTGATGGGAATAGACGCTGGGCTAGAGAAAAAGGCTTAAAGGCAATCGATGGCCATAAAGCGGGAGTTGAAAATATAGAAAGATTATTTATTTATATGATTGATCGCGGTGTAAAGGTAGTAAGCGCCTATGTTTTCTCAACAGAAAATTATAAAAGAAGTGAAGAAGAAGTTAAATATCTCATGGATATGGCTGTAAAGAAATTTAAACAATTTGCTAAAAAATATAATGATGAAAATATTAGAGTTGTTTTTTCTGGTAAAAGGGAAGGCTTAAGAGATGATATTTTAGAAGCCATGGAAGTGGTAACAGAAAAAACAAAGAATAATACACGTGGAACAATTAATTTTTGTTTTAATTATGATGGGAATGAAGAGATTGTCGATGCCACCAAAAAAATATATGATGATGTTAATAAAGGTTTATTAAATATTAATGATTTAAATCGAGAAATTTTCGCAAAATATTTATATCAGGAATTACCGCCTGTTGATTTGGTTATTAGAACCAGTGGTGAAATGCGTACAAGTAGCTTTATGTTATGGGAGGCAGCCTATTCGGAACTTTATTTTTGCCAAAAATATTTTCCAGATTTTAAAGAACCAGAATTTGAACAAGCTCTAATAGAATATAATAAAAGAGATAGAAGATTTGGAGGAAATTAATATGAAAATGCGAATAATTAGTGCAACTATTGCCCTTTTAGTTATAATACCTATATTAATAAGTGGTGGTATGTTATTTGATATCACTGTTTTGATTTTGGCTATTTTAGGCTTAAAAGAATTTTTGGATATTAAAAAAAGCAAAAAAGAAGTACCTATTTTTATTGAATTCATCTCTTATATTGCATTGGGTCTAATCATTTTCTTTAATTCATCAAATAATTATCTATTGTCAGTTGACTATCGCCTTATTGCTGGGGTATTCTTAACTTTCTTGATTCCTACTGTTTTATATCACGATAGGAAGCTTTATAGTGTTAATGATGCTTTTTATTTAATCGGTGGGGTTTTCTTTTTAGGAGTATCTTTCTCACTATTTATGTTACTTCGTAGTGAAGGCTTAAATTTATTATTATATTTATTATTAATAGCAATATTTACTGATACATTTGCCCTTTTTACAGGATTACTAATCGGTAAAAATAAGCTTTTATCAGATATTTCTCCTAAAAAAACCGTTGAAGGTATGATGGGTGGAACCATATTAGGTGTTTTTATAGCTAGTGCTTTTTATAATACTGTCATTGATAGCACATTACCACTTTATATAGTTGTTTTCATGACAACATTTTTATCAATTATTGGTCAATTTGGCGATTTAGTTTTTTCAGCTATCAAACGTTATTTTAGCAAAAAAGATTTTTCTAATATTATGCCTGGTCATGGTGGTATTCTAGATCGTTTAGATAGTATTATTTTTATTTCACTTGGATTTATGTTTTTTATTTCACTTATTTAAAGGAGGAATATGATGACTCTTATATATTTTATTTTAATTCTTGGCATTACCGTTATGATTCACGAGTTAGGACACTTTATTTTTGCTAAAAAAGCAGGAATATATGTCTATGAATTTTCTATAGGTATGGGGCCTAAGCTATTTCAAATTCATAGTAAAAAGGATGAGACTGTTTACAGCATTCGTTTATTTCCAATTGGTGGTTATGTTCAAATGGCGGGAGAGTCCGTTGAAGAGGATAAAAATATACCGAAGGAAAAACAATTGCAATCAAAGACTTGGTTTCAAAGATTTATGACGATTATAGCAGGTGTATTATTTAATTTTTTATTAGCTGTCGTTTTATTTTTTATAATTGGTTTGGTGAATGGTTCTCCAAGTAAAGAAACATATATAAACACAGTTGAAGAAACTAGTCCAGCCTTTCAAGCAGGCTTAGAGCCAAATAGCCAAATCCTTGAACTAAATGGCAAGAAAATTAAATCGATGTCACAGTTAGATTTAGAACTCAACATTAATTTAGGTAAAAATTTTGAATTTGTTATTTTAACTGAAACTGGTGATACCAAAACAGTTACTATTACACCAATTGAAAAAGAAACAGAAGAAACTGGTAAAACATATTATTACGGTTTTTCCTATAGAAATAATTATAACAAAGGAATTTTATCGGCCCTAAAATATGCTTTCACAAATGTATTTTCATTAATTCATCAAATGATTTTAGTTATTTTTTATTTAATTACGGGAAAGCTTTCGCTTAATAATTTATCTGGTCCAGTGGGTATTTATAATATTGTTGGGGAAGCTAGTAAATATGGAATTTTAACTATGATGAATTTAATCGGTTTACTTTGTGTCAATGTTGGGTTTATTAATATATTACCATTACCAGCATTTGATGGTGGAAGATTACTATTTTTAATTATAGAAAAGATTAAAGGAAAGCCAGTTGATTCAAAAATAGAAAATACAATTCATGCGATAGGAATGATTCTATTAATGGGTTTAATGGTTGTTATTACATATAATGACATCATGAGGTTATTTTAATGAATACAACTGTTGACTATAGTAAATATTTTAAAAATTATAATCTTATCAATGATTTTTGTTTTAATAAAGATGATTATATAAGTGAAATGTTATTAAAAAATTATCAAACGTCAATTTATAATGTTGATTTAACTAATAAAGAAGAAATTAAAATGTTAAAAAAAATAGATAATATTATGAAGATATATATTATTGACCAAAACTTTTTTCAATTCATTACTCGGCGTTTAACCGATATGGATAATAACTATATTCAGGATATAAATACAATTTTAATAAGTGAATATGAAAACTTTAAAAAGGATATTGTTAAATCGGTTGAAACAAGTAGATGGATATAATTAGATTATTATTTCTGCATATAATTATATGAGTATTTAAATTTTTAAAAAAATTGTTGCTCAAAAGCCAATTTAATGATATAATACATTTGGCTTTTTCAAATACACACGACATTGATTTAAATTCCTAGTGCCTTTATGGTGGAATTTTAAAGGTGATGTGTCGGAGGCAAATAACAAAAGGAGGAAGAAAATGGCAGTAGTGTCAATGAGTTATTTATTAGAAGCGGGAGTTCATTTTGGTCATCAGACTAAAAGATGGAACCCTAAAATGAAAGAATATATATTTACATCAAGAGATGATATATATATTATCGATTTACAAAAAACTGCAAAGAAAATCGAAGAAGCATATGTTGCTTTAAGAAATATCGTTGCAAATGGTGGAAAAGTTTTATTAGTTGGAACTCGTAAACAAGCTCAAGAAGCTGTTAGAGAGGAAGCACTTCGCTCAAAATCTTATTATGTTACAGAAAGATGGTTAGGTGGAACCTTAACAAACTTCAAAACAATTAGAAGAAGAGTTAAAAGATTAGAAGAAATAGAAAAAATGGAAAAAGAGGGCTATTTCGATTTATTACCTAAAAAAGAAGTTATTGGTCTAAGAAAAGAATACGATAAATTAAATAAACTTTTATGTGGTATTCGTGAAATGTATAAATTACCAGAAGCTTTATATATTGTTGATCCTTCAAAAGAAGAAATCGCAATTAGAGAAGCTAGAAAATTACATATTCCTGTTTTTGGAATTGTTGATACTAATTGTGATCCTGATATGGTAGATTATGTTATTCCTGGTAATGATGACGCTATTAGAGCAGTTAAATTAATTACTGGAGTTATGGCTAATGCTATATGTGAAGCTCAAGGCGAAAAATTAGTTGACTATGTTAAAGATGAAGATAAAAATAGTAATGCTAATGAAATAATGCAAAGAGCTGTTGATTCAGTTAAGAAAAAAGAAGATAGACCAAGAAGATTTGATAATAACAAAAGATTTGAAGATCGTAAAAATTTTAATAATGATCGAAGAAATGAAAAAAGAGAAATGCATCCAACAAGAGAAACTATAAAGGAAGTTAAAGAAGAAAAGGTTACTGTAAAAGAAGAAAAAGCTAGTATTGATTTAAGTACATTAACAGTTGCTGAACTTCGTGAAATGGCTAAACAAAAAGAAGTTAAAGGTTATTCGACAATGAAAAAGTCAGAATTAATTGATGCTTTAAAATAATAAATATTAAGGTGATTTTAAAAAAATCATCTTTAATTTTAAAAGAAGGGAAGATATAAATGGTAAGTCCAAGTTTAGTAAAAGATTTAAGAGAAATGACTGGAGCAGGAATGCTTGATTGTAAAAAAGCATTAGATGCTACAAATGGTAATATTGATGAAGCTGTTAACTGGTTAAGAGAAAAAGGAATCGCTAAGGCTGCTAAAAAAGCTGATCGTGTTGCAGCTGAAGGAATTGCCTCTATTTTAATACAAGGTAATAATGCAGTTATTGTCGAAGTAAATTCTGAAACCGACTTTGTAGCTAAAAATGAGGAATTTTTAGCTATGGTTCAAACAATTTTAAAAACAATTATTGATAGTGATGCACAAACATTAGAAGATGTTTTAGCGCTAACAACTAATGGTGAAACAATTGAATCATTGATTATAAATAAAACAGCAAAAATAGGTGAAAGATTAAATTTAAGAAGATTTAAGAAAATCACTAAAAATGATAATGAACAATTTGGCTCATATATTCATATGGGTGGTAAAATTGCTACTTTAATCGTAACAGAAAATACAACAGAGGAAGTAGCTAAAGATGTTGCAATGCATGCTGCTGCTATGCGCCCATTATATTTAAAAAGCGATGAAGTTCCAACAGATGTTTTAGAGAAGGAAAAAGAAGTAATTAAAGAACAATTAATTAATGAAGGAAAACCAGCCGATCGTATTGATAGTATCTTAGTTGGAAAAATTAACAAATACTATGAAGATGTAGCTTTAGAAAATCAAATTTTTATTAAAGCTGAAAATAAGGAAAGTGTTGCTAAATACGTTGCTAATAATGGCGGAAAAATTTCTTCAATGACACGTTATGAAGTTGGTGAAGGAATTGAAAAAAAAGAAGAAAATTTTGCTGATGAGGTTGCAAAACAAATAAACAATATATAAAGGAATTATGTGAACAATACATGAAAGTGTATTGTTTTTTTTGAAATTAAATTTAAACTCTTAAATCACTATACCAAATCACTTAAAATGTGTTACAATATATTTAGATTAATATAGAAAAAGGTGGTTATTGTGTATGAAAAATTATTAAAATTACTTGATAATTCATATTCTCCATATTCAAAATTTAGGGTAGCATCGATTATTGTTATGAAAGATGGAAAAGAATTTGCTGGTGTTAATGTTGAAAATGCTTCTTATGGAGCCTCTATATGTTCAGAACGTAGTGCGATTGTGAGTGCTATAAGTAATGGCTATAAAAAAGGCGACTTTTCAAAATTGTATGTTATTTGTGGTGATAGCAATACAATTAGTACCTGCTGTTTTGCTTGTAGGCAAGTAATTACAGAATTTTTTGATAAGGATTCAGCGATTTATTGTTATGATAAAAAAGGGAATTATAAGAAGTTTTTAGTAAGTGAATTATGCCCTTATCCGTTTGATGAAGAGGATTTAAAATGAAGTCAGGTTTTGTAGGATTAATAGGTCGCCCTAATGTTGGTAAATCGACATTAATGAATCAAATAATTGGTAAAAAAATCGCGATAACTTCAAATAAGCCACAAACAACGAGAAATATTATCCAAGGTATATATAACGATTCAGATGCGCAAATTGTTTTTGTTGATACCCCAGGTATTCATAAACCTAATCATAAATTAGGTAAATATTTAAATAAACAGGCTTATTACAGTATTGATGATGTCGATGTTATATTGTTTTTAGTAGATGCTAGTACCCAATTAGGTGGTGGCGATAAATATATTATTGAAAAATTTCATGATTTAAATAAACCCGTTATTTTAATTTTAAATAAAATTGATAAAATGACTAAAGATGAAATATTTTTAAAAATAGCCGAATATAAAGAATTATACGATTTTTGTGAAATTATCCCTGTATCAGCTTTAAAAAATAAGAATATTGATACTTTAATAAAAGTCCTTAAAGATCATTTAACAGATAATATAAAATACTTTTCGGATAATCAAGTTACTAATAAATCTAAGGAATTTATTATTTCTGAATTAATTAGAGAAAAAATATTTAATTTAACAGATGATGAAGTTCCCCATTCTTTGACTTGTATTATTGAAAAAATAGAAAATAAAAAGAATGCATTTATTATTAATGCCTGTGTTATTGTTGACAGAGATTCTCTAAAAAAAATTATTATTGGCCATAATGGTAATAAAATTAAAGATATTGGGATTAAGGCAAGAAAAGAAATTGAGCAATTTGTTGGTAAAAAAGTATTTTTAGATATATATGTTAAAACAATAAAAAAATGGCGGGATAAAGAAAAGTATTTAGCTGAATTTGGCTATAATGATTTTGAGCTATAAATTTTAAATACTTTGAATAAATTTTTTTAAAAGCAATCACTATATATATGAAAGGTGATTGATTATGAATAAAGAATTGTTATGGAGTTTATTTAAACATACAGGAAAGATTGAATATTATATAAAATATAAACAACAAAAAGGAAAGTAGTGATTATTAATGGAAGTAATAGTTGGGGGAACTTATCGACATTTTAAAGGAACTTTACATAAAGTAATTTGTTTAGCTCGACATTCAGAAACACAGGAAATACTGGTGGTTTATACACACGGAAATGATTTTTGGGCTCGTCCAATTGATATGTTTACATCATTAGTTGATAAAGAAAAGTATCCTAATGTTAAGCAAGATTATCGTTTTGAACTGGTTGAGGAAAATGTTAACGCAAGTTGAGGGAATTGTCTTAAGTGAAACACCATATAGTGAATCTAGTAAAATACTTAATATAATTACTAAAGAATATGGCGTTATTGGTGTACTATCAAAAGGTTGTAAATCATTAAAAAGTCCTCTTAGAAGTGCTAGTACAAAATTAACTTTTGGTCAATTTAATATTAAATATAAAGAAGGTAAATTATCAACCCTAATTAGCGTTGATATAATTAATAATTTGAAAAATATTAAAAATGATTTATCACTTAAATCAATTAGTTATAGTTATTTTATTTTAGAACTTGCAGAACAAGTTATGAAACATAATTATAGCCATGAAATTTATGATTTAATGTTAAACGCAATCTTAAAAATTAATGAAGGGTTTGATCCACTAGTTATCACGAATATTTTAGAACTTAAGTACTTAGAGTATTTAGGTGTTATGCCTATATTAGATTGTTGCTGTGTTTGTGGTGACAAGACATCTATAGCAACATTATCTAGTTCAAGAGGAGGTTTTATTTGTAATAAATGTAAACAAAATGAAAAAATGGTTGATAAAAAGACAATTAAGTTAATTAGAATGCTTTATTATGTTGATATATCTAAAATAACTAATTTAGATATATCATTAAAATTAAAAACAGAGATAAATGTTTTTTTAGACGAGTATTATGAAAAGTATACGGGACTTTATTTAAAGTCAAAAAAATTTCTTAATGAGTTAAGTGAAATTTAATAATTTATCTATTTTTGTACATTTTTACTAGATAAGTTATTTTTTTTCGATTATAATAATATATAAAGTAGGTGGAATATGAAAGATTATATCTATTTAATTGTGCCAGTCTTTTCGGCTTTAAGTGCTCAAATTATCAAATTTATTGGTGAATCAATTAAATATAAAAAACTAAATTGGGATAGGTTATTTAATGGAAATGGTGGTATGCCAAGTACCCATACATCATTTACCTTTTCTCTTACCATAACAATCGGTATTTTACAAGGTATTACCAGCCCATTATTTGCAATAGCCCTTGTTTTCTCTTGTGTAGTTGGGTATGACGCGATGGGACTTAGAATGGAAAGTGGTAAACAAGCCATCGCTATTAATAAAATTGCCGATGAAATATTTTTTAGGAATACCAAAATTGGTATCAAGCATTTAAAAGAACAGTTAGGACATAAACCTTTAGAGGTTCTTATGGGGATTATTTGGTCCATTTTTTGTTCACTTATACTTATATATTTTATTTTTTAATAATTGGTAAGTAAAACAGTTGAATATATATATAAAATGTAGTAAAATTAAAATGGTTATTGCCTCATAGCCAAGCGGTAAGGCAGTGGACTCTGACTCCATGATCGCTAGTTCGAATCTAGCTGAGGCAGCCATTTTATTTTTTTAAACAACACCATTTGGTGTTTTTATGTTATACTTTTATTAGGTATTTATGGAGGTTAATTATGAGGACTATTATTATTGGTGGTGGTGCATCTGGACTTATTTCAGCTTGTTTTGCAAGCAAAAAAAATAATGAAGTTATTATTTTAGAACGCAATAATGCTTGTGGAAAAAAGATACTAGCAACAGGTAATGGCAAATGTAATTATTGGAATATCGATCAAAATTTATGCCATTATCACTCAATGAACGCTGAGTCATTGACTGAAATCATTACTGCTAATATACATGATGAGGTTAACAATTTTTTTAACTCTATTGGTATTATTCCCAAAATAAAAAATGGTTATTGCTATCCTTATTCAAATCAAGCGACTAGTATTCAAACCGCTTTAATACTAGAGGCTAAATTATCTGGTGTAAAACTTGAAAATAATGTTTATGTTAATGATATTATCAAAAATAAAAATCAATTTCTTATTAAAACAAATCATGGTGATTATTGGGCTGATAAAGTTGTTATGGCGACAGGTTCTAAAGCTGCACCACATACAGGAAGTGATGGTAGTGGATATCAACTTATTAAAAATTTAGGTCATTCAATTATTAAACCTTTACCAGCTTTAGTACAATTGAAAGGAAAAGAAAACTATTTTAAGGAATGGGCTGGTATTAAACAAGATGTTAGTGTTTCTCTTCTTGAAAATGGCGAATTTATTAAAATGGAAACAGGGGAAATAATTTTAACTGATTATGGTGTTAGCGGGATTTGTGTTATGCAATTAAGTGGTATGATAGCTAGAGGGTTGGACTTAGGTAAAAGTGAAAAAATTATCATTAATTTTGTACCTTGGCTAGGTAATAATGCACAAGATTTTTTGACTTGGATGGATGCGAGAAGCAAAAATGTTTTAAATAGAACTATAACGGAATTATTAGATGGTATTTTAAATTATAAACTTGTTAATTTATTAATAAAACAATCTAAAATAGATAAATCAGCTAAATGGCAAGATTTAAATAAAAACTCTCGATTAATTTTAGCTAAGAATATAGTTACTTTTGCTTTAACAATCGTAGATACTAATTCTTTCGATAAAGCCCAAATTTGTTCTGGAGGCGTTCCACTTAACGAAATAAATCCGAAGACAATGGAATCAAGAAAAAGTAAGGGGCTTTATATTATAGGTGAACTATTAGATGTCGATGGTGACTGTGGTGGTTATAATTTAGGGTTTGCTTGGATATCTGGTATTTTGGCTGGCAAACATATTTCAGGAGAGGAATTGAAATGATAAGAGTAAGACAAATAAAAATAAATGTATTAAAAGACTCTAAAGAAGAACTATTAAATAATTGCGCTAAAAAATTAAAAATAAAACCGATAGATATAAAAAATATATCGATTATTAAAAGATCTATTGACGCTAGAAAGAAACCAGACTTATTTTATGTTTATGAAATTGATGTTGAGATTGAAAATGAATTAAAAGTTTTAGATAATGTAAAGTCAAATGATATCTTTTTAAAATCTATTTCTAAGTATAATTTTCCAATGATAGGCAAAAAAGTTTTAACTAATAGACCTATTGTTGTTGGTAGTGGACCTGCTGGTTTATTTTGTGCTTATATGCTTGCTTTGCATAATTATAATCCAATTGTAATTGAACGAGGACAAGATGTAGATAAAAGAATTATAGATGTTGAAACTTTTTGGCAAACAGGAATTCTTAATCCGAGTTCTAATGTTCAATTTGGTGAAGGAGGGGCTGGAACATTTTCTGATGGGAAACTTAATACTTTAGTAAAAGATCCGCTAAATCGCCATCGGAAAGTTTTTGAAATATTTGTAGAAGCAGGTGCTAAAGAAGAAATCCTTTATGAAAATAAACCTCATATTGGAACTGATTTACTTATAGATATTGTTAAAAACATTCGCTATAAGATAATTTCGATGGGTGGGGAGTTTCGTTTTAATACTTGTTTAACTAATATAATTTGTGATAAGCAAAATTTAGTTGGTATTCAAGTTAATAATAATCGAATTATAAATACAGAAGTTTTAGTTTTAGCGATTGGGCATAGTGCCCGTGATACTTTTAAAATGCTATCAGAATCATCCCTTACTATGCAGTCTAAACCATTTGCCGTTGGTGTCCGCATTCAGCATCCACAGTCGTTAATAAATAAATCACAATATGGGGTGGTAAATCACTCTATTTTACCTAATGCTAGTTATAAATTAACACATAAAGCTAGTAATGGTCGAGGCGTTTATACCTTTTGTATGTGTCCAGGAGGGTATGTTGTTAATGCCTCGTCAGAAACTAATATGTTAGCTATTAATGGTATGAGTAATTATAAAAGAGATAGTGAAAATGCGAATAGTGCGGTTATCGTTACGGTAAATCCAAAAGATTTTGGCAATGATATTATGTCAGGGGTTGAATTTCAAAGAGAACTAGAACGTAAGGCCTTTATAGAGGGTAAAGGCAATATCCCTATCCAATTATATGGGGATTTCAAACATAATAAAATATCGGAATGTTTTGGTAATATAAAACCAATTTTTAAAGGACAATATACCTTTGGAAATATAAGAAATATTTTTCCTAACTATATAAACGAAACTTTAATAGAGGGAATTGAAAATTTTTCTAAAAGGATAAATGGTTATGCTAGTGATGACGCTATCATAGCTGGTGTTGAAAGTCGTACATCATCACCGATTAAAATAATTCGTAATGATTTTTGTGAAAGTAATATCAAAGGAATTTATCCAGCTGGTGAAGGGGCAGGCTATGCTGGCGGAATTACCTCAGCCGCTATTGATGGCATTATTGTAGCCGAGAATATAGCTAAAATTTATAAAAATTTCTAAAAATAAAAATAAATGTGTTGAAAATAGAATCTCATTATGTTAAAATTAATAATGTTATTGACATTATTAATTGGCTCGTTGGTGAAGTGGTTTAACACGCCACCCTCTCAAGGTGGTATTCATGGGTCCGAAACCCATACGAGTCACCATTTAAAAAATAAAAGCCTTTAAAAATAAGGCTTTTTCTTATATCATAATTTAAAATTTTTATAAGTGAAAAAATATTTATCAGTATGCTTTGTTAATGAATATCTCAATTTATCTAGTAGCATTACAATCGCCCTATTGCTTGTTATTATAACATATTTTTTTGAATAACAGTATAAAAAGATTAACGTTATAAGTGTTGCTTTTATATGATATAAGTTATATACTACTAAAGATAATATAGGAGGGGTGATATTTTATGAAAAGGATAAAAATATTAAGTTTTTTATTAATTGGATTGTGCTTAACAGGTTGTAGTAAAGAAAAAAAGGTAGAGTGTGCTTATTATGAACAGTCAGAAGATTTTAAAATAATTTATGATTATACTATTAATTATGATAAAAGTGGTGAAATTTTAAAGAATCTTGAGATGATTTCAACATTAGAATTTTCTAATAAAGATGCCCTAAATGAATTTGTTGAACAAGCTGATGATGACATTTGTAATTATTTTAGCCAAACAGTGAATATGTTTGATAATGCTAAATGTAAATCTAAAAAAGAAGATAATAAAATTTCTACTTTGACATATGATTATGCGAAACTTACAGATGAGGAAAAAGAGAATCTTTTTGGTAATTTAACCTATAATGAAGTAAAGAAATCGTATGAAAGTAGCAATTATGAACAAGATATATGCGTATTTGATTCTGATAAAAAAATGGATCCTGTTTTAAAAGGTGATGGTCCGTTAGGAACTTTGAAGGATGCCAAAAAAAGTGCGGCTGAAGATGGTGCCTATGGAGTTGTAAAATCAGCTGAGGCAGCTATAGCAACTTATATGCTAGATAACAATGGTGAAATGATTCCAGTCAATGACCCAATGATTGGTATTGTCTTTGTTTGCCATGATGGTAAGTGTTCATATACGCCAAATGGTAAGGAGACAATTTATCTTGACTTTAAAGGTACAAGCCCAACTGACGGCGAAATTTTAATAGATAACAATTGGGTAGTGTCTATTAAAAAACCCCTAGTTATAAATGGATATAAATGTATTATGAATAACGATTTAATAGAATGTAATAAATAATATTAGGAAGCAAAGAAAACTTTGCTTTTTTGCTTTTATTATAGTATAATTTTAATAGTTTAACTAAATTGATAGGTGGTATTTTAGTATGTATTTACGCGAAATTAAAACACAAGGATTTAAATCATTTGCAGATAAATTAAATTTTGAGCTAACAAGCGGAATAACAGGTATTGTTGGACCAAATGGAAGTGGAAAAAGTAATGTTGTAGACGCTATTAAATGGGTATTAGGTGAACAATCAGTAAAAACGCTTAGAGGCGACGGAAATATGACTGATGTTATTTTTTCTGGAAGTAAGTCAAGAAAAGCATTAAATGTTGCTAGTGTTACATTAGTTTTTGATAATAAAGATCATTATTTACCACTTAATTTTGATGAAGTATCTGTGAAAAGACGCGTTTATAAAGATGGAACTAATGAATATTTTATAAATAGTGAACAGTGTCGACTTAAAGATATTAATGATTTATTTTTGGATAGTGGTATTGGGAGAGATAGTTTTAATATCATTTCGCAAGGTCAGATTGAACAAATCATTTCAACTAAACCTAGTGAAAGGCGTGTTATTTTTGAAGAGGCAGCCTGTGTTTTAAAATATAAAAAGCGAAAAGAGGAAGCTTTACGAAAATTAGAACGAACTCATGATAATATGAACCGTGTTGATGATATTATTAATGAATTAGAACAGCAAGTTGAACCATTAAAGGAACAAAAAGAAAAAGCTCTTTTATATATCGAAACAGAGGATGAATTAAAAACTGTTGAAATTGCTTTAATAAGTAATGATATAACTAATTTAAATTATAAATATCAAGATAGTAAAAATAAAATTGAAAGTATTAATAATGAAATCGTTAATATGATGTCATCTAATACAACTAATGAAGTTAAAATTGAGCAATTTAAAACAGAAATAAATGATTTAAATGATAAAATAAAAGAACATCAATCAAAATTATTGGATTTAACTGCTTTAGTTGAAAAAATAAATGGTGAAAAGTCTATAATCTTAGAAAGAAAAAAATATGATGTTGATAACACTAAATTACATGAAAACATTTTAAAACTAAAAGAAGAATGCCTAAAATTAGAAAATGAAATAAACAATATCAATAATGATATTAAATTATTAAATAATGAGCTTGATTATATTAATAATTTAATATCTGAGAAAAATAAGGAAATTGAGGCAAAGAAAAATAAACGACATAAACTCAATAATAGTTTAGCCGAGAAAGTTCGTATTCGAACTAATTTAGAAAATAAAATTGAATCTTTAAAAGATAGTATTGAAAATAATAGTTTATTGCCTACAGCTGTTAAAAGCATTTTAAATAATCCTAAATTAAGAGGTATTCATGATGTTGTTGGAAATATTATTGAGGTAGCTGATGAATATAGTTTAGCAATTTCCACTTGTTTAGGAGCCAATGTTAGTAATATCGTTGTCGATAATGAACAATGCGCTAAAGAGGCAATTATTTATTTAAAAAACAGTCATATAGGTAGGGCAACCTTTTTCCCATTAAATATAATCAAACCTAGATTTATTGAAGATACAACTATAAATAATATAGCTAATTTTGATGGTTTTGTTGATATAGCCTCTAATTTGGTTAAATATGATAAAAAATATCACAATATTATTGCTAATCAACTGGGCAATGTTATTGTGGTAAAAGATATCGATGCTGCTAATTTAATTAGTAAAAAAATTAACTATACATACCGAATAGTTACATTAACCGGTGAATTATTTCATATTGGCGGTTCATTAACTGGTGGAAATAATGCAAAGAGTAGAAATATTATTAATGAGAAATATGAGTTAGAAAATAGTCTAAATGTGTTAAATAATTTAAATCAAGAAATAAAAATGCTTGAGGAAGATATTAATCAATCTGATTATGATTTAAAAGCTATCGAAGATAAACAATATTTATTACTTAAAGATAAGGTAGAAAAAGAGGAGACAATTAATAATAAAAATAAATCATTATTTAGCTCAAATGAATTATTAAAGCAACATAATACTGAAATTAATGGTACTAATAATATTATTAATAATAGTTTATCTAAAGAAGAGGAGGAGATTTTAACAAGATATTATGAGGCTATAAAACAAAGAGATAATACTAAAGCAGAATTAGAAGCCCTTATTAAAGAAAAAAATAACTTAACTGATTCTATTAGTGAATATGAATATGAACTTAAACGTGAAAATTCAAATTTATCTATCAAGAATAAGGAACTAAAAGAATTAGAAATTTCTGTTACACGCATTGATGTTAAATTAGATAATTTGTTAAATACCTTAAATGAAACATACAATATGACATACGAAAAGGCTGCAAGTTTATATAAATTAGAAATTGAGCCAGAACAGGCTAGATTAAAAGTAAATAAACTAAAGCAAACAATTAAGGACTTGGGGGTTGTTAATCTAGCTGCTCCTGATGAATATGATAGGGTAAGTGAAAGGTATGAATTTTTAATAAATCAACGAAATGATTTAGTTAATGCCGAAAACATTTTATTAGATATTATTAAAGAAATGGATAGTGTTATGGAGCAAGAATTCTCAAAAACTTTTGATCTAGTTAGAACTAATTTTAAACAGACATTTACTGAATTATTTAGGGGGGGAACAGCTGATTTAAAAATGACAGACCCTAATAATTTATTAGAGACAGGTATTGAAATTGTTGCTTCACCACCAGGAAAAACATTAAAAAGTATTTCTTTATTATCTGGTGGAGAGAAAACATTTACGGCTATTAGTTTATTATTTGCTATTCTAAAATCACGTCCTATCCCATTTTGTATTTTAGACGAGGTAGAGGCCGCTTTAGATGAGGTTAATGTTGACAGTTTTGGGCAATATCTAATTGGGTTAAAGAAAAAGACGCAATTTATCCTAATTACCCATAAAAAAAAGACAATGGAATATGCTGATGTTTTATACGGAATTACAATGCAAGAATCGGGTGTTAGTAAACTTGTAAGTGTTAAATTAGAGGATATCGACAAATAATTTTATTATCTAAAAAGAAACCAATATTTGGTTTCTTTTGACTTTAATTATTAATCTTTTTGCAATATATCTAAAGTATGGGCGGAAGCTCCCATCATATCTAATCTTTCACAAGTTTTAAAATGATATTCTAAAAAGATATTAAAAGTTTGCTTATCCATTTTATTTAATGTACTTCGCATATAATTAGCTGGACCATCAGTGGCGATAATTTTTATTCTATTTAAATTAGCTAGTTTGTTTAACTCATCAATATCCTCTAACCTAACCATACTATATAAATCATTTTCTTTGGTTAAACAATGAAAATTTTTATCTAATTGATTATCATTAAGACACTCTATAATATAATTGTCCTTGAATCCATGTGTAATTATCGCATAGTCATTCATGCAGTACGCTACCATAATAATTCCTTTAGGTTTCGTTATTCTTTTAGCTTCAGTTAATGCTTTTAATTTCTCTTCTTTCGTTAACAAATGATACATAGGACCAAATAGCAAAATTAAATCGAAACTATCATCTTTAAATTTTTTTAAATTAATGGCATTACCTTGAAAAACTTCAATATTTTTTTTTAGAGCTTCAATTTTTCTAACATTATGTTTGATAAGTTCTACAGCTGTTACTTGATATCCTTTATCAGCTAAAAAGGACGAATATCTACCACTTCCAGCACCTATATCAATAATAGATGGATTGTTCATTTTTTCTAAGTATATATTAATATATTTTATTGATGTTTGATATTCAACTTGCCCATGTCTAGTATTTAGTCTTTTTTCTTCATTAAATTTATTGTAATATTTAATTAATTCTTGTTCATTCATTTTATCACCACCATATATTTAAATAGTACTTAATCTAGTTAAATTAAGTACTATTTTCTGCCTTAATTAAATGTAACAGCTTTATTCATTTTATAGATAGTTCCATTTATTTTTAAATAAATTTCATAGCGATCATGTAACCCTAAATCGTTAATATATTTTGTTACATTAATTTCATCACTATTGCTATCCTGATTAAATAAATCAACACACATAGCAGCATAGGGTTTATTAGATATAATAACATCATAATTTTTTTGACTACTCATGCGATTTAAGATAATCGAAACTTTATCTTCTTTTTTAAAAGTTCCTTCAAAACTTAAACGATCATATTCTTTTGTGAATTTAATATCATATTTTTCTATAATCTCATCACCGTTTTTAGGAAATAAAATTAATTTGCGATTTCCATCTGTTTTAGTAATACCCATATTTCCAACTATCTTTCCTCTGCCCGGTGAATATATTTCTTTAGAATATAAATTCATTTTTTGAACGCGATAGTTATTAGTTGGTAGTTCAATCTCAAAAATTATTTCATCATCTAGAAGTTCTGTTGTAATACTATTCAAACTATCAACTTTTACAAAGCCAGCTGGATTATTAGATACTTTTCCATCAACAACATTATGTCCCCCTGAATGGACAATATAATGATTTTCATCTAAATAATCCACATCAGATATGTAAGGTGAGTAGTAATCACTACCTCTATTTTTACCATATTGCCAAACGGTTTCAATCGTCATATCGGCTGTATTTATTTTATAAATTACACCACGACTATAATTGTTTTCTGCATTTACATAATTTTCTTTTATTTTAGAACGATTATTGCCATTATCAAATAAGAAAATATTCCCATTTGGAAGAACCATAGATGCATGTTGGCTCCATTGCCATTCAAAATTATCGCCAATTGGTGTAAAGAAATATTTTTGATAATCATCTGGCCAATTAGTTGCGTCACCAATTATCCAATTTAAAGAACCAGACTTATAATCAATATTAATAACTGCATCTTGATGTCGACCAGATAGGGTAACTGAATTTGTTTTTTCATCATACCAAACGGCATTATTATGAAACCAATCATATTCAACCCAATTTTCACTTTTACTAGCCTCTGTTGGCAAAATTTCTGTTAGGTCAAATGTTTTAACTATTTCACCACTAGTACGATCAATTTCGACAATATAATCCTCAACTGTACCACTATCAAAATTATCACTGGCAATTAATAAATTATTATTTGGCATTTCATAAACATCATGATGGTATCCACCAGGAAGATTATATTCATAATAAACTTTTCCTAATAAGTCCATTTCCATTAGCCCTGTCATATAATAGGGCTTATTAATAAGACGATTGCTACTTAGGATTAAGTGACCATTATTTAAGCGCTTAATATCCCAAATAAAATAATCATTTAAATACCATCTAACATCACCATTAACATCGTATGCACATGTATATCCTTGGCTTGATGGTGTAAAAAAGTATAAGTCATCGTTTAATTTTTCTTTTTTAGCTGTAACTTTAGTTGGCAAAATAAAATCTTCTGGAAGTGGGTCAGTTTTAATTTTAATTGTTTTTTCTTTGCCATTAATGGAAATAATAACTTCATTCTCACTATCAGCATATAAACCATAGATTGGCAACATATGAAAATTATCTTGTGTGAATGTATGTTCATATGTTGAAAGCTCATCTTTACCCCTAATTGTAACCGTTGGTGTTGCTAAATCATTGGTCTTAAAAATAACTAAAGCTGAAAGAGGAGATATACCATATGGATTTAATATAACCTTTGGATTGTCAATTGAGTAGTCATCAATATCACTTAAAAACTTTTCTTCTAAACTGGCTTGAGTAGTTATAAGACTTGGGATTTCTTCTAAATCTTCAATTTTTAAAGCTGTATAATAAATTAAAATTGGACAAGCAAAAGCTAAAAAAATAAAAAGTGAAAATTTCATAATTTTTTTCATATTTTAAACTCCTTTATATTAGTCTAATTTCTATATCAGAATAAAAGCGCTTGTTAGGATCAATCCTATCAAAAAATAGAATGCCATTTAGATGATCTATTTCATGTTGAAAAGCCACCGATAAATCTTCACGTGCTCTAACCCTAATTTTATTGCCATCTTCATCAAATCCTTCGATTGTAACACGGGCATATCTTAAAACTTGTCCGGGAACTTCACGATTAACACTCAAACATCCTTCACCAGCCTCAACTGCAACCATTTCAGCAGAATTGCTTACAATTTGAGGATTAATAACTACATAATTTTCAAATACCCCATCATCAACTTCATTTACAATTATTATAATTCTTTCATTAATACCTAGTTGTGGAAAAGCTAATCCCATACCAGGTCTTAAATTATATTTTTTTTCATATTCCTCAATTTGGCTATATGTTAAATGATCAATTGCTCTTTGTATTAAACTTTTATACTCTTTACTAATTGGGAAAGTTACCTCTCTGCTTATAAGACGTAATCTTTTATCTCTCTCATCTAATATATCTAGTTTTTTAAACATATATATCAACTCCATATATCATTTTAACATTTTTAAATAAAATTATAAAGCATTTTAATAAAAAAAGGAAGATAGACTTCCTTTTAGTTACAACCATTACCACAATTGTTGCCACAACCACAGTTATTACCATTACCAAATGATCTAGCACCAATTATGATTACTAATAATATAAATAATACTAGTATAATTGCTGCACCATAGCCAGCGCCATAACCATATCCGCCTTGGCCATATCCACAGCATCCGCTACCATATCCTTGATAGCCACCATAATAATACATAATATACCTCCCATCTAGTATTCAATATATTCTATTAAATTTTCGAAAAAATGCTAATGCAAATGTACAGTTTTTGTAAAAAAAATATAAAAGTATTGAAAAAAATATAATAGTTTTGTTATTATAGAAGTAGAAAAGATGAATGTTTATATGAATAATGATGATAATAATATATTAAACGAATTATATAAAATGGTTCAAAATTTAAGTACAGAGGTACAACGATTGCATGATAAAAATTCTAAATTAGAGGAAGAAATGCGTGCTTTACGTGCTTCCAATGCTATTTCAAGAGGTTTATATGTATCATTAGATACAAAAAATTATATAGCACAAAAAGATATGAAAAGAGAAGCATCAGCTATTGAGCACTTTGAGAATTTAGTAACTACATTTGGGCATACATTAGATGAATCAGATAATAGTATAGATAAAACAAGATAAGATTATAAAAATATATAATATATAATCGTTTGTAAAGTCAAACATAAAATTATATATTTTTTTTTCTATTTATGATATCATTAATAATAGGGTGATAGTAATGAATATAATACTAAAAAAAATTAAAACTATATTTAGTAATATGGATAAACCATTATTATTTGTTACTATCTTTTTATTTTTGTTTGGTCTTTTTAATATTGTAACAGCTTCTAGTCGTGAAGCTATAAATAATGATGCTAACTTATATTACTATTTTTATAAACATATAGGTATGTTAGGGATTGGTTTATTCTTATCTATTTTTATAGTATTAATCGATACAAAAAATTATAAAAAATGGGTTCCTTTAATCTTTCTATTAATTGTTGGCATTTTAATTTATTTATTACTGTATGGGGCTTATCATAGAGGGGCTCAAAATTGGATAGAAATTTTTGGAGTTAGATTTCAACCAAGTGAGTTTGCAAAACCCGTTATAATAATTTTTTTGGCTATTTTATTTGAAAAATTTTATAAAAGATTACGCACTAAAAATATAAATCATTTTAATATTATTGCAATCATACTATTTATTGGCGTTTCTATCCCAGTTATTATTTTCGTTCAAAAAGATTTTGGAACAATGATGATTTTAATGTCTATTTTTGGCTTTATGTTTTTAGCTAGTCCAATTTTACGAATTGAGAAACTTAAAACTATCGGAATTTTATTTGCAGCTGGCTTATTATTTATTGTCATGATTGTTGTTAGAACTGGTAGTTTTTTTACTGATGAGCAGCGCTCACGATTTAATTTTTTTAATCCTTGTACTAATTATGAAGATGGTGGTTATCAAGTCTGTAACGCTTTTATTGCTATAAATAATGGTGGCTTAACTGGTTTAGGTATTGGTAAAAGCAAACAGAAATATTCTTATATTAATGATCCGCATACAGATTCAATTTTTTCTATTTTTGTTGAAGAGTGGGGGCTTATAACAGCTTTTATTATTTTTATTTGTTATGCGTTAGTACTTGGACGAATTTTAACTATATCTAGTCGAGCTAGTACGATTAGAGGTAAGTATATGGCTCTAGGTATTGCTATTTATATATTTATGCATATTTTATTTAATTTAGGTGGGTTATTTGGTTTAATACCATTAACCGGTGTACCTTTACCATTTTTAAGTTATGGTGGTTCATTTACAATTTGTTTAATGTGTTCAATAGCTGTAGCTCAAAGAATTAATATTGAAACAAGACTAGAAAATGCCATTAATAATGAATCTATTTAATGTAAAAATATAATTAGAAGTTGCAAATTCTTGCAATTTTTTTGTTTTGAAAAAGGATTTTAAAAAGTTATGTTGTAAGTATATATTAGGAG
>JAAWGF010000022.1 GCA_022795155.1 Bacilli bacterium
ATATTCATATGGAAGACCTCCTTAAATGTTTTATGGTAATTACATTTTAACAAAGGTCTTCCTTTTTGTATACTCATCCCCAAACCATTTTACACTATCTTAGTAAGAATAAAATTTGACAACATTTTAGTTTGATGCTATAGTATAGACAATTTAAAAGGGTGGGAATATTATGATTAATAATACTGAAAAATCGAAAGAATATTATGTTAAAAATTTAGAAAAATATGAAGAATTAGATATAGAAACTTGTCGAATATTAAAGGAAAATATCGGAAAAAGCACATTTGGCATGGGTATTGTATTATGCTCAATTCCTATAGCTTTTGTGAGTGGTATGGATGATATCAATCATATTAGTGCTGCCATGTCTTTAGCAATAAGTGGTTGTATGTTTATTTCGGGGTCATTTATAACTATTAAGGATCTTTTTGATATTGCTAATTCTATTGCCAAAAAAATTAATTGTACAAATGAAATTAATAAAATTAAAACAAAATTAAATATTCTTTATAATAGTAATGCGCAATTAGAACCTAATAATTATGAGTCAAAAGTAAAGCGAAAAAAATAAGATAAATAGTTTATTTAGAATTTAAAAGATTAAAACGTTTTTATTTTTAATCTTTTTCTTTTCTAATAATATTGGTATAATTATGAATATGAGGTGTATTATGAATAAATTAATTTTAATAAAATATGGAGAATTGACAACTAAAAAAGCTAATCGAAAAGTATTTATCAATATGTTAGAGAAAAATATTAAAAATATTTTAATAGATAATAATATAGAAATAAAAAAAGATCGTGTTCGTATGTATATTAAAGCACAGAATAACTTAGATGAAATTGTTTTAAAATTAAAACATGTTTTTGGCATTCATGGTATAGTTATTTGCTATCAAGTTGATAATAATATTGATAATATTAAAAGCCAAATTTTAGATATTTTAAAAGATAAAAATTTTAGAACTTTTAAAATAAATTCTAAAAGAGCTGACAAAACTTTCCCAATTCATACAATGGAATTAAATAATCTTTTTGGTGGGTTTGTTTTAAAAAATATTGATTGTAAGGTTGATGTTCATAATCCTGATATAACAGTTAATATTGAAGTTAGACCAGAGGGAACAGCTATTTATATTGATGAAATAAAAGGTTCTGGTGGTTATCCTGTTGGTATTCAAGGTAAAGGACTTTTAATGTTAAGCGGTGGAATAGATTCACCTGTAGCAGGATATCTAGCTCTTAAACGTGGAGTTGATATAGAGTGTTTATATTTTGAATCTCCTCCCCATACTAGTCCTGAAGCTAAAAATAAAGTATTAAAACTAGCTTCTATTCTTAATAAATATTCAGGTAATGTTAAAGTACATGTTGTACCATTTACCAAAATTCAAGAAGAGATTTATAAAAACGTTAAAGATAGTTATATTATAACCATTATGCGAAGAATGATGTATCGAATTGCTAGTGAATACTGCAAAAGAAAAAAATTTAAAATTATTATTAATGGGGAAAGTATTGGACAAGTAGCAAGTCAAACATTGGATAGTATGATTGTTATTAATAATGTTACTAATTTACCGATAATTCGCCCTGTTGCTTGTTTAGATAAATTAGAAATAATTGATATTTCAAAAAAAATTGGAACATATGAAACAAGTATTTTACCGTTTGAGGATTGTTGTACAATTTTTTTGCCAAAGCATCCAGTAATTAATCCTAATTTAGAAAAATGCTTATTATATGAAAATAATTTCGATTATGAAAAACTAATTGAAGAAACAATTAATAATATAGAAATTATCACTAAGTTTTCTAATGATTATAATGATATTCTTTAAACCAAAAATTACCAATAAAAAAAAGGTATGAAAAAACCAAATGTACACATTCTATTAGTGTACAGGAGGTGAACAAAATGAATAACAAAATGAATAATTTAGTTGTACCTGGAGCTAAACAAGCTATCGATAAAATGAAATATGAAATAGCTAGTGAATTAGGTGTAACTATGGGACCTAATGCTACTTCTAAAGCTAATGGATCTGTAGGTGGAGAAATCACTAGAAGATTAGTTCAAATGGGTATGCAAAATATGGGTGGAAGTAATTTCCAAGCAAAATAATTAGAAATGGACAGATATTAACTGTCTTTTTTTAATTTTATGTAAACTTTTGACTAATTTGTCAATAATAAATATAGAAATATTGAAATTTAAAAAAATTTATTATAAAATTAAAAAAGGATAAGGTGATATGAATGGAGTTTTATTTATATAATAAAGATGATAGAAAATCTAGTACTTTAGTTAATTTAGGGACAACTTTTAAACTTAATGATGTAAATTATATTGTTTATTATAATACAGAGGTTGAAAAAAGTTCAATTGATATTTATATTGGTAAAATTAGTTATGGTGATCAATGTTTAGTTATAAATAAAATTGATAGTGATAAGCAAAATGATTTTTTAACAGTTGTAAAGAGCATTTTAGCAGGTAATAATCCCGAAACAGAAGCTAGTGATTATGAAAATATAATTGATACAGCTACAATTGTGCTTGAAAGTGTTCAAAAAATTCAAGTTCCAACCGCTTCTTTGGACTTTTTGAGAAATTATCATAAAAATCCAGTTGAAGTTGCTAAAGAACAAGACTCTGTTGAAGATAACAAAGAAGATAAGCAAGAAAACAAAAACAATGTTGTTAGTGATAGTTTAGCTGTTAATAATAGCAAAAGTTTTAATGAGAATAAAGATATCAAAATAGAAGAAAAAAAAGAAGTTGGTAAAATAGAAGGCAATCCTGTTACTAACAATTCTACAACTAATAATACAATGGTGTTTAATGACAAATTAGGCAACTTGGATAGTGTATTAAATGAAAAGGATACTCCAAAAGAAAAGAAACCAAAAAAGATGATTAGCACACCAATATTAGTATTATTAATCATTGCTGTTATAGGTGCAGCTATATTATATTTTGTTGGAAATAGTATGGAATAACCATAAATTGGTATCGTAAATTATAAATAAATTTAACCATCTTGGGCATTATAATATTAAACAAGGTGGTGAGTTTAATGAATACAAATAAGTTAGTAGTTCCTGGTTCAAAACAAGCTATTGAAAACATGAAATATGAAATAGCTCGTGAATTAGGTGTAACTTTAGGTGCAGACACATCTTCTCGAATGAATGGTTCAGTAGGTGGGGAAATGACTAGACGTTTAGTTCAGTTAGGTATGCAACAATTAAGTAAATAATTAAAAAATGGATATTAATCCATTTTTTTGTTTCTTAATTTAAGTTAACCTTATTAATTATTGTAATAATAAAATCAATAGCTATAATTAATGTCATTATAATTGCAATAAAACTTGGTATTTTTTTAATTAGTTTATCCATAATTGGTTTAATTATATAGATTAAAATTATAGAGCATAATCCCCAAATGAGAGACATATCTAAGCAGACGTATTTTCCTAAATGGTATTTATGACTACTGTAATCCCACCAAGTTGTAGAAAATAATTTTTCAATTAATAATCCCCCAATTAATTCGATGAAACTTAAAAAAATAAAATTAAATAAAAAGATTAAGAATAATTTTAAGAATTTATTTCCTTTAAAATTTTTAAATACATAGTGAGTTGTTAAAATGATTATAACTGCTCCAAAGCCATATAAAGGTGTCCAAGGACCGTAAAGAATGCCACTTTCACCCGACCATTTAAAAATTGAATAACAGATTGTCTCTAATAAGAAACCAAAAATAGAAAATATCCAAAAACAATTTAAGTAGTACATATTATCACCATAATTAGTATGCCAAAAAAAACTCTATTCATTCATAAATAAATATTTAACAGCAAGGAATATAGAAAAAATAGCTATTTAATATGAGATTAAAATTTGTTTTAAAATAAAAATCTCTATTATTGCAAAATTAACTTAATTATATATTATTAAAAAATTCACATTGTGAATTTTTTTTGATAAATGATATAAAATAATAATAATTATAATTATAATTATAATATTTTATCAATTAATCCATATTCAACAGCCTCTTTGGCGGTTAAGAAATGATCTCTTTCCGTATCCTTTTCAATTTCTTTTATATCTTTGCCTGTATTTTGAGCCAATAATTTATTTAGTTTTTCTCGCATTTTTAAAATACGTTCGGCAGCGATTTTTATTTCGGTTGCTTGACCTTGAGCACCACCAAGTGGCTGATGAATCATAACCTCACTATTAGGTAATCCAAAGCGTTTTCCTTTAGTACCACTTGATAATAGAAAAGCGCCCATTGATGCAGCAATACCAACGACGATTGTTGAAACATCGCTTTTGACAAAATTGATTGTGTCATAAATAGCCATTCCAGCTGTTACACTACCGCCAGGAGAGTTAATATATATACTTATATCGTTATGATTTAAAGAGTCGAGATATAATAATTGACTAATAATAGTATTACAATTAACATCATCGATTTCCCCGTTAAGCATAATAATACGATCTTTTAATAAACGTGAATAAATATCGTAAGCCCTTTCGCCATTATTACTTTTTTCAATTACTGTAGGAATTAATCCCATTTGTATCACCTCTATATTTATGATAGTGTAAAGTAATAATATTTATTCATAAAAAAATGTGACAAAATAAGCAATTTTTGATAAAATAATTATAACTAGAATAGAGGGGTAATTATGCCAAAAAATGTAAAAGTTAATTTTCGTGATATTGTAACAATGGAATTTCCAATTGATACTAGTTTTAAAGAGATTAGCGAACAATTTCAAGGATATTTTCAATATCCAATTTTAGTTGCCAAAGTTGATAATGATATTTTTGATTTGCAAGAAAAAATAACAAAAAAATGTAACATTGATTTTTTAGATCGCAGTTCTTTAGCTGGAAATCATATTTATAGAAAAGGTTTACAATTTATGTTAGTTTTAGCTATAAAACGATTATTTGGCCCTCAAGCAGAAGTCTTGATTGAGCATTCTGTAAGTAAAGGCGTTTATTGTGAATTAGTAGACATTAAAATAACAAAAAGCGTTTTAAAAAATATTGAGACTGAGATGAATAAAATTGTTTCTGAAGATTTAATTTTTACAAAAATTAGTGCATCTAGAATTGATTCAATTAAATATTTTAAAAAGAAAAAATGGTTAGACAAAGTAAAAGTTTTAAAATACATTAGTAATACATATATCAATTTATATAGAATTGATAATGTCTATGATTATTATTATAGTGAAATGGTTCCTTCAACAAAATATTTAGATAGTTTTAGTTTAAATTATATTGATGAAAATGGCTTTGTCATGTGTTATCCGGATATTTTCAATCCCGAATGTGTTTTATCATATACCCATCACAAAAAGTTATTTGATAAATTTTTAGAATATACTACTTGGGGTAGAAAAATAAATATATCAAATGCCGCCGATTTAAATGAAATTGTTTCATTGGGAAATTATAGTGATTTAATTAGGTTATCAGAAACTTATTATGATAGCCAAATATCTAAAATAGCTGATAAAATTTATGAAAACTCAAAAAATATAAAAGTTGTTTTAATTGCTGGACCATCATCTAGCGGCAAGACAACGACATCAAAAAAATTGGAAGTTTATTTGCGAAGTAAGGGTTTAATTCCTCATCAGATTTCAATTGATGACTATTTTGTCAATCGTGAAAATACCCCAAGAGATGAAGATGGTGAACTTGATTTTGAATCAGTAGACGCTATTGATATAAATTTATTTAATAAACATTTACTTAGTATATTAGATGGTGAAAAAGTTTTACTTCCACAATACAATTTTATTTTAGGAAAAAGAGAATATAAGAATAAATGGTTACAATTAAAAGAAAATGATATTATTATTATTGAAGGTTTACATGCTCTTAATGATATTTTGACGATGTCAATTGGCCCTAATAATAAATTTAAGATTTATATAAGTCCTTTAACTCAGCTTAATATTGATAATCATAATTATATTCGTACTACTGATACGCGAAAATTGCGTCGTATTATTCGTGATAATAAATATCGTGGGCATAGTGCTAGTCAAACCTTAGAAATGTGGTCGAAAATAAAAAGAGGGGAAGAAAAATATATATTTCCTTATCAGGATAATGTTGATGCGATAATTAACTCAGCATTAGTTTATGAAATTGGCGTTTTAAAGACATATGCCGAACCATTATTGTTCTCAGTATCGGAGGATGATCCAATGTATCCTGAAGCTTTAAGATTAATTAATTTTTTACGAAACTTTTTGCCAATACCTAGTGATGATGTGCCAAATGATTCAATTTTAAGAGAATTTATTGGTGGAAGCGTTTTCAATGATTAAAATTTAGAAAAGAGGAAAAAAAATGATAAAAGTTGCAATAAATGGATTTGGAAGAATTGGAAGATTAGTCTTTAGAATTATGGAGGAAAATCCTAATTTTGAGGTTGTCGCTATTAATGATTTAACAGATGCTGAACAATTAGCCTACCTTCTTAAATATGATACTTCACATCGTAATTATCGAATTGACGAAATTGATTATGATGGTAATTATATAATAATAGGTAATAGAAAAATTAGGGTTTATGCGGAAACAGATCCTACTAACTTACCATGGCGTGAATTAGAAGTTGATGAGGTTTTTGAATGTACAGGTCATTTCACTGATAAAGAGAAAGCTTTAGCACATATTAAAGCTGGGGCTAAAAAAGTTATTATTAGTGCGCCAGCTAAAGGCGATTTAAAAACGATTGTTTATAATGTTAATCATGATAAATTAGATGGAAATGAAGAAATTATCAGTGCAGCATCATGTACAACCAATTGTTTAGCTCCTGTTTGTAAGGTGTTGAATGATAATTTTGGGATTATTAAAGGTTATATGACGACTGTTCATGCCTATACAAATGATCAAGCGACTTTAGACATTGCTCATAAAAAAGGTGCTAAATCAAGACGTGGTCGTGCTGCTGCTGCCAATATTATTCCATCATCAACTGGGGCAGCTAGTGCGATTGGTTTAGTTATACCAGAATTAAAAGGTAAATTAGATGGTAGTGCCTTACGTGTTCCAACAACGACGGGTTCAGTTGTAGATTTAACGCTTGAATTATCTAAAAATGTAACTGTTGAGGAAATTAATAAAACATTTATGGACAATCAAAATGAAACCTTAGGATATACAACTGATCCAATTGTTTCTAGCGATATAATTGGTTCGCATTTAGGTGGTTTAGTTGATGGTTTACTAACTAGTATTTTGGAAGTAGATGGTCGTCAATTAGTTAAAATTGTTGCTTGGTATGATAATGAAATGAGCTATAGTGCCCAAATGGTTAGAACAGCATTATATTTAGGTAAACTAATGGGTAAATAAAATAATATAATTATATAAACTAATGGGTAAATAAAATAATATAATTATATAAACTAAAAAAATAGGTTTTTTTGTAAAGAAATGTCTAATAAAAGGAAATAAAGGGTTATTTCCTTTTAAAATGTATAAATTTTGCTATAATAATAATAGAATAAGGTGATAATATGGATTGTGCAAATTATAGTACATTTGAACAAAGATTAATCAAAAATGAAAATTTATCTTTTATTAAAATGTTGATTGAAAGAGATATAAAAAATTACAAATATAATATTAGTAATGAAAATGTGGTTGATTATATTAATAGAATCGAAAATAAACAATTGCATTCAGCAATTGAAAAATATAATATAACTGATTCCGATTTAAAGCAAATTCAGTCATCCATTATGAAAACTAGTAAATATAATTTAGAAGTTGAATATTTACCAACTGAGGATTGGGAATTTGATATTAATACCCCATTAAAAAAAGAGTTTATCGTTGCTATCCCAACTTATGAAATGTTATCAAATGCCCTTGCACTATTTATTCTATTATTTCCTTTTGCAGCTTTATTTTTATCTTACTTTTTAATTATGATTTTTAGATAGGATGATATTATGAAACAAAATGGTTTTACTTTGATTGAATTAATAGGAGTAGTAGCAATTATTGCCCTTGTTATGGTAGTAGCTGTTCCTCAAGTAATGTCGACACTAACCAATAGTAGTGTTAAACAATCAGAGGCTTTTGAAAATGATTTAGAATTGGCCGCTGAATCATACGTTGAAAATAATTGGCAAACTTTTAGAGCTGAATATGATAAATATCAATCATCCCATAACAATAATCAATATTGCATACCCCTTAGTACATTAATAAGTAATGGCTATATTGAAAACACTGATATTGATCCATCAACCAATAAGGTAATCGATTTTGAAAAAAAATATATTTTATTACGTAATACAAGTGGTAATTTAAATCGCTACAAATTTTCTTTCGAATATATAGATACAATTAAGAATAAAAGTACTATATGCACATCATGGGAGGCATAATATGAAAAAAACAATTAGAGACTATAATCTTTATGATAAAAAAGTAATTATCCGCTGTGATTTTAATGTTCCAATTGCTAATAATGTAATACTAGATGATAACCGAATTGTTGCAAGTTTAGATACTATTGAATATGCGATAAATAATGGTGCCAAAGTTATATTGCTGTCCCATTTAGGAAGAATTAAAGAAGCTTCAGATTTAGCTAATAATAGTTTAGATCTAGTTGCCAAAAGATTAGAAGAATTACTAAAACGCAAAGTTATTTTTGTTGATGTTACACGTGGTAAAAAACTAGAAAAAGCTATAAAAAAAATGCGTGTTGGAAGTGTTGTATTAATTCAAAATACACGTTATGAAGATTTAGATGGGAAAAAAGAAAGTAGTAATGATTTAGAATTAGCTAGTTATTGGGCCTCATTAGGTGACATATATATTAATGACGCTTTTGGGACTAGTCATCGAGCACATGCTTCGAATGTTGGGCTTGCTTCTATTTTACCTAATGGTATTGGTTTTTTAATTGAAAAAGAAGTAAATATATTAGAACGTTCTATTAATAATCCAAAGCGACCATTTACTGTTATTTTAGGTGGGGCTAAAGTCAATGATAAAATAGGTGTTATTGAAAATCTTGTTAAAATAGCTGATTATATTTTAATTGGTGGTGGAATGGCTTATACTTTTTTAGTCGCTAAAGGTTTAAACGTGGGTAAGTCTTTAGTTGATAAAGAAAATATTGATTTTTGTAAAAAAATATTAGATAATTATTCTAGTAAAATAATTTTGCCAGTTGATAATCTTGTTGCAAATGAAATTAATAATAGTTCGATGGTAAGGGTTGCACCTTCAGATAATATACAAGATATGGATATAGCTTTAGATATTGGTCCTAAAACAGTTACTTTATTTAATGAGTATTTAATGAAAAGTAAAACAATTATTTGGAATGGACCAGTCGGTTTTTCTGAAATAAAAAATTTTTCAAAAGGTACAAAAGCATTATGCGAAACATTATCTAAATTAGATGCTATAACAATAATTGGCGGTGGTGATACTGCTTCTAGTGTTATAAATTTAGGGTATAAAGACAAATTTACGCACATTTCAACTGGTGGTGGCGCCACTTTAGAATTATTAGAAGGCAAAGATTTACCAGGAATTAGTATCATATCAAATCTTTAGGAAAGAGGTAAAAAAATATGAAAAAACATCCCAGATTAAAAAATATTTTAAGTATTTTTTTCCTTCTCTTATTAACAACTATTGTTTTATATTTTTCTTTAAAAGGTGATTTTTCTAATATTATTTCTGAAGTCTTATCAACAAATGTCTTTTTATTGATTGTAGCCTTCATCTTTTCAATGTTATATTGGTTTTTTAAATCGATGATATTATATAATTTTACTAGGAAATTTAATAGTAATTATACTTTTAAATCAGCGTTTAGGACCCAAGCTGTAACCCAATTCTTTAATGCTGTAACGCCATTTTCAAGTGGTGGACAACCTTTTCAAATTTATTCATTAAAAAAAAATGGGTTAACCATTAGTAATGCTACAAATGTCACTATTGAAGAATTTGTTGTCTATCAGATAGCTTTAGTCTTTTTAGGTATTTTAGCTATTTTAGGTAACCACTTACTTAATATTTTTCCATATGATGGTGTCCTTAGCAAATTAGTTTTATTAGGATTTTCTATTAATACACTTGTAATTATTATTTTATTTATTATTGCTTTTGGTAAAAAATCAAACAAATTTTTGATTAAAATTGCTATTAATATTTTAACATTTTTTAAAATTGTCAAAAATCGTGATAAAGTATTATCCGATTGGAATACTTATATAAATAATTTTCATAGTGGAGCTAAAATACTAATAGCCAATAAAAAAGAATTCTTTTTAAATATTTTATATAGTTTTTTAGGACTTATATGTCTTTACATTGTGCCTCTTTGGATTTTATTTAGTATGGGTGATTTTGCGAGTTTCAATGCTTTGCAAGCTATAATTGCCTCAGCATATGTCATGTTAATTGGGTCATTTGTACCACTACCAGGTGGAACAGGTGGAATTGAATATGGTTTTATAAAGTTCTTTGGTGTTTTTATCATAAATGATTCAAAACTTAGGGCTTTAATGTTATTATGGCGATTTATAACTTTCTACATGGGAATAATTGTAGGGGGTATTGCTTTAAATATTAAAGAAAGAAAGTGATTTTATGCGTATAGGAATTTTTACTGATAGTTATCCACCTTATATAAATGGTGTTTCAACTAGTATCTTAATGTTGCAAAATGCTTTAGAAAAATTAGGACATGAAGTTTTTATTGTTACCGTAAATACCGAAAAATTGTCTTATAAATACGAAAATGAAAATAAAATTATTCGTATTCCTGGCATTCCTACTGGCATATACGATTATCGTCTAACTGGAATATATCCTCTTAGAGTAATCGACAAGATTAAAAAATGGAATTTAGACGTTATACATTCACATACTGAATTTGGGGTTGGAACTTTTGCCCGAATAATTGCTAAACAATTTGATATACCATTAGTTCATACATATCATACAATGTATGAAGATTATGTTCACTATATAACTAAGGGTTATTTTAATGGTACTAGTAAAAAAATCGTTGAATATTTAACTAAATTTTATTGTGATAAAACTGCAACAGAATTAATTGTTCCATCAGAAAAAACGTATAAGTTATTTAAGGAAAAATATAAATTTGATCGAAATGTTCATATTATACCGACAGGTATTGAAATTGAACGTTTTGATAAAAATAAATATCTAGAAAAAGATTTAGTTGATTTAAGAAAAGAATTAAATATAAATAAGAATGATTTTATAATTTTATTTGTTGGTCGTTTAGGTGAAGAAAAAAGTGTTGACTTATTAATTGAAACACAAAGTGAATTAGTTAAAATAAATAAAAACTGTAAGTTATTATTAGTAGGAGATGGTCCTGATACTGATAATTACAAAAAATTAACTAAAAAATTAAAACTAGATAATTATGTTATTTTTGCCGGTAAAGTTCCTTTAGATAGAGTTCCACTATATTATCAGTTAGCTACTATTTTTGCAACAGCCTCAAGAACAGAAACACAAGGACTGACGGTCATGGAGGCTCATGCCGCATCATTACCAGTATTGGCGGCTGATGATCCAAGTTTTGCAACTATGGTTGTTGATGATTTAAATGGCTACTTCTTTAAAAATAAAAGGCAATATCGTAAGCAAGTTGAAACTTTGATGGATGATAAAGAGAAATTAAAAAAAATGTCTAAACAAGCTAGAATAAGTGCTGAAAAATATTCGCCAAAATATTTTGCGCAACATGTATTAGATGTCTATAAACTTGCTCTAAAAGGAAAAAACCCTCATAAAAGTTTTTTTGGTAGACTAAAAAATGTCATAAAAGGAAGTTTTCATGATAAATAAATATATTGTCGTAAATATGAAAATGAATTTGACGGCAAAAGAGATAGGCGATTATTTAAAAGTCATAAATGAAACTATATTTATTTCTAATGTTATTATTTGTCCTACTAGTATTTATATTCCCTACTTTTTAAATAACAGCTATGATGTAGGCATTCAAAATATTTATTTTGAAAACGATGGCTCATATACTGGAGAGATATCACCTCTACAAGCTAAAAGTATAGGTGTTAAATTTGCGATTGTTGGTCATAGTGATAGACGCCTAATGGGTGAAGATGATCAAATTATAAATAAAAAAATTCATAAGGCTTTAACAAATAATTTAAAAGTGATTTTTTGTATTGGTGAAACACTTGAAGAAAGAGAAATGCTTAAAACTGATAAAATTCTAAAACAACAAATTATTCGTGGTTTAAGAGGATTAAATGAAAAGCAACTTTCGAATATTTTAATTGCGTATGAACCTGTTTGGGCAGTAGGCACAAATATATTACCAACCAATAAGGAAATAAGTGCTTGTGCAAGTTTTATAAAAAATGTTTGTAAAGATAATTTAAAAAGTATTCCTTTAATTTTGTATGGTGGAAGTATTAATGAAGAGAATATAAAAACTTTAAATAAAATTAAAAATATTGATGGATTTTTGATCGGGTCATCTGCTAATGATGCTGAAAGATTAGTAAAAATTATAGAGGTTATTGATAATATTTAACTTCTTTTTTTGTTCTTAATGTTATAAAAGATTAAGAAGATATTTTCTGCAGAAAAAACTTTACAAAATAATTGTTTACTCTTCATTTTATTGCCCAAAGCTAGGAGTATTGAATCATGAAGATACTTCAGTTAAAGGAGATGCAGAAATTATAGTGAGAAAATTATGCTAAATAGTAAATGCTATGTTAGAATTAAGTAATGCTGACTTAGCAAAATGGATGCTAAGTAGTGAAAATATGATTAAAAATTAATTGATAAATAAGGATTTTAAAATAACAATTCCAGTAGAAACTAGTTCAGAACAAGCGACTGAAAATATAGAAATAATGATAGCCGAAGTAAAAAATAGATTAAAAACGGTTAAAAAAGCTTGGAGAGGGGTACATCATCAAGAGGAGCCTACGCAATGGGAAATTCTATGTGATGATCACGAAATTCTAGGTTTTTCTATTACTAAATTTCCTTATTGAGTTATTTTTAAACTAATTTTTAGATATTTGTTCATTTAAAAAAGCTAGTAAATAAAATAAAAAAATTTGAACTTTCACAAAAAAATTAGAAATCTATTATGATTGTGAAATAAAAATCAAAATTATGATCAAGTTTCATATGCTAAAGCCTATAAATTAAAATAGGGATAAATTAATTTTTATTTTTTTTATATACTTTAAGAATTTAATTTATAAAAAAATTTTAAAATGAATTTATGATTTTTTACAATACATAATCTTTACATACGGATTTATTTTTTATTTTCCTTTTTATCTTTTTGAGGTATAATTTAAATAGATATAATATGAATAAAAGGTGGTGGAAAGATGGAAAATAGGAATATACCAAATGGTAATAATTATTTTGATGAGTTTAGAAATCTAATTAAAAAATTAAAAAAGAATGAAAGTATTGAAATTAGCGTTTTAGAAAAATTTTGTCAAGATATTGAATATATTTCTGATTTGACCTTTCAAGATATTATCACCTATATGTTGTATTGTTTTGAAGTTATTGAATTAACGCAAAAATGGAAATTAAAAAAATTAATTAACTATAATTTATTTTTGGATAATATGGAGGATATTTATAATGAAATATTCTGTGCCTCTAAATCACGATTCAATAATAAAGTTATTGCAGCAGCTAGCTTTGGAAATGTTATCGAAAAAACAATTAATTATGGAATTGAAAAATATATTGATAAAATATTAGAGATATATTTGATATGCATTGGAACTAAAAGAGATTATTTAAAAGACAATGATTTAGTTTTATTAAGAGGTAATTTATATTGTCAAATTTATAATACCATTAAAGATAATATAGCGATTAATCCCCTTTATAAAGATTATTTATTTAAAATTGATGCAGTTTTTGATAGCAAAAAATATATTAAGAATGCTAAAACTTTTTATAAAGATATTCTTAATAAAAATAATTTAACCTATTTGGAATTAAATAATTTTCTACTTTTTAATACATATAATAATTATGACCTTAAAATTAAAGAAATTAAAAAAATATTTACATTGTTATTTAGAAATTTTTCTGACAAATATTTTGATAAAAAAATACACATATATTTAATTAAAAATTTTGTTATTAACATTATTAATGAGAAAGAACTTAATATTAATTTAGAATTTATCTTTGAAACAAAGAAGGAGGAAAAAAATACTATTTTCTTAAATTATAATTTAGTTGATTATAATTTTTATAATAACATTGAACTTTTAAAAAAGCTTTTCTATTATCTTAACAATTTAGCACCTTATTTAAATATGACACCTTATATGGAATTATTAAAAGCCAAGGATGATTTAATTGCTAATAAAAATGAACCAAATACCGCTATTTTAAATTATCAAACCATTTTAGATTATAATTATTTATTAGAATTTAATAATTTTTTGGGTATTGATAAAATAGATAGTTTTTATACATATTTAACTAAACTAATCAAAAAGGTAAGTATGGATAAAAAAACTGATGATACATTTATTGATAGGCCACTAACAAATAATGAAATTTTTAGGAAACTCTACAAAAATAATGAAATAAGGGAATTACTAAAAAACCACCATATTTTAAAACTTGAGTATGATAGTAATGGTAATTATAAAAATATGGCGCAATTGGTTAAAGAAAAAATTGAATTGTCTGAAAAAGTAAATGATAAAAATATCGATAAAAAAATTGCAACTTATACGATGTTAATAACTTATCATGATACTGATATATATAGTTTATTAAATGACTATTATTCTTTATTAATAATTGATAGCACTGATAGTAATTTGATCAAAGAAAAAAATCAAATTTTAAAAGAAAAATTGCCTAATCTAATTAGTCAAAAATTATTATTATGTGGATCACTCAAAGAAGATATGGTCGATGAAATTTATAAAGAATATATTAATCCATGTATCAAAAAGATTTCTCAAAATCGTGTAAATAAAAAGAAATTTTCATCAACTAAAGATTTTTTAAATTATGAAAAAAGTAATGCTGATAATTATTTTGGTATTTGTAAATTACAAGATATCTTAAAAAATATGAATAATTGATTATATTGACTTATTATATAGTAGAAAGTATAATAATTATGAAAGGATGAATATATGGAGAATATACTAATAGAAACTGAATTAAAAATGTCATCATCAATTGAAAACATGGAAAAAAGGTTAACAAATATTCGTGCTGGTAGAGCTAATCCAGCAATATTAGATGGAGTTTTAGTATCTTATTATGGTGTTGATACACCTTTAAAACAATTGGCTAATATTTCAATTCCAGAAGCACGTCAACTTATGATTAAACCATTTGATAAATCTTGTTTAAGTGCAATCGAAAAAGCTATTTTTGAAGCTAATATTGGTCTTACACCTAATAATAATGGGGAAGTGATTATTTTAAATATTCCTGCATTAACAGAAGATACAAGACGTGATTATGTAAAACAAGCTAAAAATGTAGCTGAAGAGGCTAAAATTGCTTTACGTAATATTAGACAAGATACTAATAATGATATTAAAAAATTAGAAATTCCTGAAGATGATATTAAAAATGGTATTGATGAAGTTCAAGAATTAATTAACAGATTTAATAAAATTGTTGATGAAAAATTAAAAGAAAAAGAAAATGAGTTAATGAGTATTTAAAAAGTTTGTCATAATTAGACATACTTTTTTTCTATTTTTCTACATATTTAATTAAATTAAATCACATAATTATTAAAAATATGGTACAATGATAGATGATAGGGGTGTTAGATATGTTTAATAGAAAAACAGGGGACAAAGAAGTTGATATAAAAAGATTAAATGATGTTATTAGTATGACCAAAAAAATATTGAGTATAGCATATATTTTTATTGTTATTGCCGGTATATATGCAGCAACTTTGATTTTTAAGGAATGGAAAGTTGGGGCTTTTTTAATTAACTTATTAAAAATAGTTTCTCCACTTTTTATTGGAATTGCAATCGCATGGTTGTTAGAGCCAATTGTTAAGTTTTTAAAAAACCATAAAATGCATAGAACTTTAGCAACATCTATTGTTTATATTTTGTTAATTGCGATTATTGTTTTGATTATAAGTGCATTAATACCACTTTTATCTGAACAAATAAATGAAATCGTTAAAAGTATTCCAGCTATATCTAATCAAGTTCAGACTTGGATTAATGATATCTTTAGTAAAATTGGAAATATTGACGGTATAGATATTAGTTCATTAAAAAGTGAGTTGTTTGTAAGATTAGAAGAAATTGGTAGTGATTTAACAAGTTCACTTCCACATCTAACCGTTAAAGTTGTATCATCTGTATTCTCAGGTTTGGGATCTTTAGTTATCGGTTTTATTATTGGTTTTTATTTACTTATGAGTTTTGATAACTTTAATGATGCCTTAATAAGCTTTGTTCCTAAAAAGAATCGTGATGATTTTCGAGGATTAGCTAACGAAGTTAATACTTCTTTACGAAAGTATGTCCAAGGAACATTAATTTGTGCTTCATTTGTTTTTATACTTTCAACTATCGGTTTTTTCATTGCGGGTTTAAAAGCACCAATTCTATTTGGATTATTCTGTGGAGTTACAAATATTATTCCTTACATAGGTCCATACTTAGGTGGAGCGCCAGCTATTTTAGTTGGTTTTTCCCAAGGCCCAATTGTTGGTATTATTTCTGCGATTTCGGTAATTGTGGCCCAATTTTTAGAAAGCAATATTTTAAATCCAATTGTTATGAGTAAAACAATGAAATTGCACCCTGTAACAATTATCATTGGTTTATTAATCTTTGGTCATTTCTGGGGTATGATTGGTATGTTGCTCGCAACGCCAACAATTGCTGTTTTAAAATCAATTATTTTGTTTTTAGATGATAAATATGATATTTTATCTTTCAATTAAAAGGTGATGACAATGGAATTGGTAAACAAAAATCCTAAAATTTATATTTTTTCAGGAAAGGCAAGAGCTGGAAAAGATAGTTGCGCTAATTATATCAAGGAATTTTGTGAAAAAAATAATAAAAAATATTTATGCCTACAGTATTCTAGATATTTAAAAGAATATGCTAAAAAGATAACTAATTGGGATGGTAATGATGAAACTAAACCAAGACAATTATTAATTGATTTAGGAACTAATTTAATTAGAAATAAATTAAATAAATATATGCTTGTTAATCGAATGATTGAGGATATACGAGTTATGTCATATTTCTTTGATGTTATTGTTGTTAGTGATGCAAGGTTAGCTGAAGAGTTAGATATACCTAGGGAAAAACTTGATAATGTCAAAATTATCAATGTTATTCGCCCTAATTTTGATAATAATTTGACAGCTGAACAGAAAAAAACATTAACAGAAATAGGACTAGATGATTATGATAATTATGATTATAAAATTATCAATGATGATACATTAGATGATTTACGAAGTAAAGTTATAAAGATGTTGGAGGAGATTAATTAATGAAGAAGTTAACCGGTAATGAAATTAGAAAAATGTGGTGTGAATTTTGGTCATTGAAGGGACATACCGTTATTGAGAGTGCTTCATTAATTCCTGATGATGATCCTACCATTTTATGGATTAATGCCGGTGTAACACCACTTAAAAAATATTTTGACGGTACGATTGTGCCTGAAAATAGGCGAATAGCTAGTATTCAAAAGTGTATTAGGACTAATGATATTGAAAATGTTGGTTTAACAGCTCGTCATCAAACTTTTTTTGAAATGCTTGGTAATTTCTCTATTGGAGATTACTTTAAAAAAGAAGCTATTACATGGTCTTTTGAATTTTTAACGGATTCTAAGTGGCTAGATATTTCTAAGGATAAACTTTATGTGACTATTTATCCTGAAGATAGAGTAGCTTATAATACTTGGCGAGGCTTAGGGGTTGAAAAGGAACATATTATTTTATTGCAAGACAATTTTTGGGAAATTGGCCCTGGGCCTAGTGGACCAGATAGTGAAATTTTTTATGATCGTGGAGAAGCATATGATCCAAATCATATAGGTCTAGATTTATTGCGTAAAGATATTGAGAATGACCGTTATGTTGAAATTTGGAATAATGTTTTTAGCCAATATAATGCAACACCCGGATTAGATCGCCATAATTACCCAGAATTACCACATAAAAATATTGATACAGGTATGGGATTAGAACGTATGGCTTCTATTTTACAAGAAGTGCCTAGCAATTTTGATACAGATTTATTTATGCCAATTATGAATAAGATATCTGAAATTAGTGGAATAAAATATAATGGTCAAATGGAATTTAAAATTATTGCTGACCATATTAGAACTATAACTTTTGCTCTTTCGGACGGAGCTAACTTTGGAAATAATGGTCGCGATTATATATTAAGAAGGCTTCTTCGTCGCGCAATTAGATATGGCAAAAAAATAGGAATTGAGCGCATGTTTGCTAGCGATTTAGTCCCAGTAGTTGCTGAGGTTATGTATGAAGCATACCCATACATTAATGAAAAAATAAATATGACCATCCAAAAGATTAATATGGAAGAAGAATTATTTAACCATACTTTAGTCAATGGGGAAAAACATTTACAAGAACTATTTATGAATGAGGATAAAAAAATAAGTGGCGAAGATGCTTTTAAATTATATGATACATATGGTTTCCCATTCGAACTTACAGAAGAGTATGCTAAAGAAAAAGGATTTACTGTATCCAAAGAAGAATTTGAAAAATATATGGAAGAACAGAAAGAATTAGCTAGAAATTCAAGAGAAAATTATAATAGTATGAATATTCAAAATGAAGAACTTTTGAATTTTGAAAATAATAATGAATTTATTGGTTATGATAAATTAGAAGTAAAAACGAAAATTTTAAATTTATATGATGGTGAAAAATTAGTCGATACTTTAACTAATGAAGGTTATATCGTATTAGAAAAAACGCCATTTTATATTGAAGCTGGTGGTCAAATATCTGATAAGGGGATAATTACTGATGGTGACATAAAAATAAAGGTTATTGGTGGATTTAAAGGACCAAATAAACAATATTTTCATAAAGTAACATTTAAAGGAACTATTAAAGTTGATGATAATGTTATTGCTAGAGTTGACAAAAGATTTAGGAGTAAGATTTCTAAAAATCATTCAGCAACCCATTTATTACAGAAAGCTTTACAAGAGGTTTTAGGTAGTGATGTTCATCAAGCTGGTTCAAAGGTAGATAATAAAAGATTACGTTTTGATTTTAAATATGATGGCGATATTTCACATGAACAATTAATTAAAGTCGAAAAACTTGTTAATAAAAAAATTAAGAAAGATGTTTTAACGGTTGTTCAAAATATGAATATTGATGATGCTAAAAAAATGGGGGCTATGGCTTTATTTAATGAAAAATATGGTAAAGTTGTTAGGGTCGTTAATATTGTTGACTCAACAGAATTATGTGGTGGGACACATGTTAAAAAAAGTTCAGATATTGGGCGTTTTGCCATCATATCTTTAGAGTCAAAAGGCCAAAATATTTATCGGATTGAGGCAACAACTGGAGACAATATTGAACGTGAGTTATTTGCGCAAATAAAACCTTATAATGAAGATATGATGAAACTACTTAGCAAGGCTAAAAAAATAGTTGCTGATGCTGCTAGTGAAGGTATTATATTAGATTTCAATGTTGAAATTAATAATGATAAACCCAAAAATTATCAAGATATTTTATTTAATTTAAATGAAGTTAATAGTATCAAAAAGGCTGTTATGAATTTAGAGAAAGAATATTATAATGAAAAATCTAAGAAATTATTAGAGCATTTGGATGATTTCTTAGAAAAACAAAAAAGTATTAATGGCATTAATACATTGATAATTAAAACAGAAAATTGTGATGTTCCAGTTTTAAAAGATATGTTAGATCAATTACAAAATAGAATTAATGGCTTTGTTTTTATTGCTAATGTTAATGAAACGAATGTTAATTATTTGGCGAAATCTTCTAAAGAATTAGCTGGTAAAATTGATTGTGGTAAGATTGTTAAAGATGTTTCTGTTGAATCAAATGGAAATGGTGGAGGAAGTAAAATATTCGCTTCGGGTGGCGGAAATAAAATCGATAAAGTTGATGATATCTTGATGGAAGTTGAAAATATTATTATTGGGTTATAACATGGAAGATAAAATTAGATTAAATATGTTAAAAGGTGAAACTTTGCTTTCACCTTTTGCTACAAAAAGTAAAGACGCCATCCGTATAGAATTTGAAGAAAATGATATACGCCCACCTTTTTTTAGGGATACCGATCGCATTATTCACACTTCATCATATACAAGATATGCCGATAAAACTCAGGTATTTAGTAATATTGATAACGATAATATAAGTAGAAGATTTATTCATGTTCAACTTGTTAGTAAAATTGCCAGAACGATTGGTCGAGCCTTAAATTTAAATGAAGATTTAATTGAAGCAATCGCACTTAGTCATGATTTAGGTCATGTGCCATTTGGTCATGTTGGTGAATCCATTTTAAATGAAATAAGTTTAAAAAATTATCAAGGAAATTTTATGCATAATGTTCAAAGTGTTAGAAATTTAATGAATATTGAGAATAATGGAAATGGTCTTAATATTACTATTCAGGTTCTTGATGGGGTCTTATGTCATAATGGTGAATTTGTGCAAGATAAGTATTATCCTAAGAAAAAGTCAGCCGAAGATTTTATTGATGACTATAATAATTGCTATAAAGACTCTAGTTATTATAAAAAGCTTGTTCCAATGACTTTGGAAGGATGTGTTGTTAGAATTTCTGATATCATTGCTTATATTGGTAGAGATATTGAAGACGCTATAAATTTAGGTGTTATTGAAGAGTCTGATTTACCTAAAGAGATAACAGATGTTTTAGGTTCTAATAACAAGGATATTATCAATAATATTGTTTTAGATATAATTAATAATAGTATAGATAGAGATTATTTAAAAATGTCGCCTAGTATTTATAAAAGTTTAGTTGATTTAAAAAAGTTTAATTATAATAACATCTATGAAAAGGCTAATAATAAGAAAAAAATTGCTGAATATAAATTAATGTTTGAGACGGTCTTTAATGGATGTTTGGAACAGTTAAAAATTGGTGATAAGAAGGCTTTAATATATGTTAACTTTATAAATAATATGTCTGGTGATTATTTATCCAAAAATTCAAATGAAAGAATCGTTATTGATTATATTTCTGGTATGACCGATGATTATTTTATAAAAGAGTATAATTTAATAAAAAGAATATGAAGTAAATTCATATTCTTTTTTGGCAGATCATTTTTATATTAATACTATTTGATAATTTGAAAATCAATGTTTTCTTCTGATTGTGGAGTATCCGGCGAAACTATTAGGTATGAGGACAATTCTTTAATCCTTTTTAGATTTTTTTGAATCGCTATAAGATCATTTAGTGAATAATTATCCAAAGTGTTTATATTAAGTTCCTCTTGCTGATTTTTAACCCCATTAAATAAATTAGGTTCACTAATATTTTTTTCTAACTCTTCCCTAATTGACAAGTATATATTATACTTCTTTAATTCGTTTATTATCTGGTCATAGTCTTTATATATTATACTATTTGATATTGTACCAAAAAGTGTCATGCAAAATAAAAATTCATACAAAATTTTAGCATAACTATCTGAATACGTATTGATATTTATTGCATTGAATAAAGTACAAACAGCATTGAAGACTGCAATTGTAAGATGTTTTTTCTCTTCATTTGTAGATTAAATAAAATTGTACTTTGATCTCTGTCTTGAGCTTGTTCAAGCATTGTATTTAGTAAGTTATTTTCATTTTCTTTAGTTAGAGCTATTTCATAATTACTATTGTCTAAGAATGTAATAACTATTTTATTATCCGAAATTTTATAATTTTTTATTAATTGGTCATTGCTAATGCCATCATATCCATATTTCATTTGTTTTCTCTTCCTTTTCTTATGAAATGTATGTTATTACATTTTATTAGAATTGTCAATTTATATAATTTCTTACAAAACAGTCACGACAATTTGTATTTAATATAGTATAATTAATTTGGTGAAACATTATGAAAATATTAATTATTGAAGATGATGATACCATTAGAAATGGTTTAAAATTTTATTTAGAACAAGAAAATTTTGCTGTTATTGATGCTGATACTGCTACCACAGCTCTTACATTAATCGAGAATAATTTAGATTTAAATATTATTTTGTTAGATATTAATTTGCCAGATAAAGATGGTTTTGATTTATTTAAGGATATTAAAAAAATTAAAGATTTTCCTATTATCTTTTTAACCGCTAATGATTTGGAGGTTTCGGTCGTAAGAGGCCTTGATATGGGAGCCGATGATTATATAACAAAACCTTTTAAAGCTAGAGAATTGGTTTCAAGAATAAAGAATGTTCTAAGACGAGTAAACAATAGTCAAGATAATAATATTATAACAATTAGAGATATTTGTATTGATTTAAAACAAGCTAAAGTTTTTAAAAAGGGAATTGATGCTATGTTAACAGCTTTAGAATATAAAATTCTTTTAACGCTCGCTTTAAATCCTAATACAGTATTTACAAGAGAAAAGATTTTAGCCGATATTTGGGATGTTAATGAGGACTATGTTAATGACAACACCTTAACTGTATATGTTAAAAGAATAAGAGAAAAATTAGAGGATGATATAACAGATCCAAAAATAATTATTACAGTCAGAGGTATTGGTTATCGATTAGGTGAAGCTGATGTTAAAGAATAGTGAAGTAAAAAAATTATTAATTGTTAATTTGCTTATTCTTTGTTTATCAATTTTATTTTGTTTTATTTTAGGAATTAATAGTTTTAATATTTATAAAAAAGAGCTTATTAAGAATAATAGTAATATGATTGGGACTATTATTAAAAATCATCCTGAATTAGAAGCTGAAATTATAAATAATTTAATGGAGAATGATTTTAATAATTCAGAATATGGGTTAGATATTTTGAAAAAGTATGGTTTAGACGATATCGAATATTTAGATTATCTATCTAATAATCATAAATTAAAAAACACTTTACTTATATATAATATAATTGTTATCGTTTTTATATTTATAGCTTATTTTATTATTCATTATATATTTTTAAAAAGACAATACGCTAAAATTAATAAAATAGATAAATATTTAGACAATATATTGAATAACAATTATAGTTTTGATATTAGAGATTATATGGAAGGCGACATTAGTAATTTAAAAAATGATATTTATAAAGTAACAGTTAGGTTAAAAGAGCAAAATGAATTGTCCTTAAGAAATAAAAAGGCTTTAGAAGATACACTTGCTGATATTTCGCATCAAATAAAAACACCCCTAACTAGTATGAATGTTATTAATGATATATTGATTGATAATGAATTAGACCATAAATCACAAATTGATTTTTTAAATAAAAATCGTAATCAGCTAGAAAGAATTGAGTGGCTTGTTACAACGTTACTTAAAATATCAAGATTAGATAGTGGTACAGTTATTTTGAAAAAAGAAAAAATAAATATTAATGAATTAATAGAGAAAACAATTGAACCAATTAGAATATTAGCTGAATTAAAAAGTATAACCATTGAAACAAAAATAAGTGGTGATTACTTTTATTTAGATTTTAATTGGACGGTTGAGGCTTTAATGAACATTTTAAAAAATGCTTGTGAGCATACTAATGATAGTGGTAAAATTTTAATTGAAGTATTGGACAATCCCTTATATTTAAATGTTAAAATTACCGATAATGGTATCGGTATGAGCAAAGAAGAACAAAAGCATGTCTTTGAAAGATTTTATAAAGGATCACATAATAAAGATAGTATTGGAATTGGTCTTAATATGGCAAAAAAAGTAATTGATTTACAAAATGGTAGTATTGATTGCATAAGTGATAAAAATATCGGAACAACCTTTGATATAAAATTTTATAAAAAAGTTATTTAGGAGTATATTTATGAAAAAAATTATAATGGTCTTAAGTGGTTTATTAGTAGTATTCATAATTATCGTAAATTTTATGTTATTAATTAACAAAACATTTTATCATACAAGTTATAAAACAATCGATGATAATGAAATATTTATACCTAGATTTTCTTATTTTGGTAGTGAATGCTGTATGACAGCAACAACCTTTTATTCTTTAAAATCAGAGCATTTATTGAATCAAGAAATAAGTGAATACTTAAACGATTTTACTTATTTTAATAACAATAATACTTATGGATATGTTAAGGGTGATTTATTTATTCAGAACTATTAAGTGATTGATTTAGGTTTTTACCGAAAAATTGTTATTATAATATTAAGGAAAAAATCATATCAATTTTTTAATATGATTTTTTTATAAATAAATTTTTAATTGGTCTATTGTTTCTTGCTGAAAAGCTAAAAACTCTTTTGCAAATTCTAAGTATTTTTTATTTACTATTTCTTGGTAATTGTTAATTTTCTTTTCCATATCAATTGTACCCATTGTAATGCCTTTAATTAACATATCAGCTATAGCGGCATCACTATTATCGCATTTAACTTCTTTTTTTATCCCCATTTTGGCACCCATTTTTGCCATCATACTGTTTTCTTCTAATGGGGCATTATAATCTTTTAAATGTTTTTTTGACGTTTTTAAGAATTTTTCATAATCTTTTAATATTTCTTCAACTTTTTTCTTAATTTTATTATCTTTTTCTTTTAATTCAATCAATAATTTTTCTAAAGTAATACATGACATATCACAGTCTTTATAGATATGTTCTAATAATTCTAAATTCTCGTCCATATAATCACTCTCCAAAAATATTATGATATTTAATATTAAAAAATATACATTTGTTAATAAATAATTTATAATAGTAATATATGACAAAATTGTAATGTATTTAGTCATTTATCTGTAATATAAATATATTAGAATGTTTATGAGGTGAAGAAAAAATGGAAATTTTAAAAGTAGAAAACTTATGTAAAAATTATGGAAAAGGTGAAACATTAGTTAGAGCTTTAGATAATGTTAGTTTTAGCGTTGACAAGGGTGAATTTGTTGCGATTGTTGGCTCAAGTGGAAGTGGAAAAAGTACCCTTTTACATCTTTTAGGTGGTGTTGATAGACCAACTAGTGGCAAAATCGTTATTGATGGCGAAGATGTATATAATTTAAATGAGACTAATTTAGCAATATTCCGTCGTAGGCAAGTTGGCCTTATCTATCAATTTTACAATTTAATACCTATTTTAAATGTTAAAGAAAATATTACATTGCCTATTTTATTAGATGGCAAAAAAGTCGATGAAAATTATTTAGATGAACTTATTACGACATTAGATTTACAAAATCGTGTTAATCATTTGCCAAATGAGTTGTCAGGTGGTCAACAGCAAAGAGTGTCAATTGGAAGGGCGTTAATGAACCATCCAGCTATATTACTTGCTGATGAACCAACGGGAAATTTAGATAGTAAATCAAGTCGTGAGATTGTTGAATTATTAAAACTCTCTAATAAAAAATATAAACAGACAATAATTATGATTACTCATGATCATAATTTAGCTTTAAATGCTGATCGAATTATTACGATTGATGATGGAAAAATTATTAGTGATGAAGTGGTAAAATAATGAATATATTAAATAAATTAACGATTAAGCATTTAAAAATGAATAAAAAAAGAACAATTGTTACAATTATAGGTGTTATTCTATCAACAGCTTTAATGGTAGGAATTGGCTTGTTATTTTCAACTTTTCGAGAATATATGATTGATGAAACAATAAGTTATAGTGGGGACTATCATACGGAATTTTCTAGAGTCGATCAAGATAAATTTTCACTTATAACTAATAACATTAAGGTGAAAGATTATTTTTATTCTCAGCATCTTGGTTTTGCCTATTTAGAAAATGGAACTAATGAGTATAAACCATATTTAGATATTTTAGCAGTTAGTGAAAACTATTTTGATGAACTTAATTTAATTGATGGTCGTATGCCTAAAAATGATAGTGAAGTTGTCATTTCTAACCATATTGAGACAAATGGTGGTGTCAAATATAATATAGGGGATACTTTAGAATTAAATATTGGTGAACGCTATTTTGATGGTGAAAGCATTGCTGAGGTTTCTCCAAATAATGACAGTTTTATGCCTGATGAATATTTAGAATTAGAAGAGACAAAAAAATATAAGGTTGTTGGAGTTGTTGGAAGATCGCATTATGAATCTTATTCTTCTCCAGGGTACCGAATTTTTACTAAATTAACAACTAATAATACTAATAAAAAACTAGATGTATATGTGCATTTTAAAAATGTTAAAGATACATATAAAGTAAGTGAGGATATTGCTAAACAATTAGGCTATGAAAATGTAGGTATTGATAATGTTTTTTATCGCGAGGTTAATTATAATTCTTCTTTATTAGCTCTGTATGGTGTTAGCCAGTATGATAATATGTTAGAGGGAATTTCTGGAATTTTGATGATTATCTTAGGACTTGTCTCAGTTGGCTGTATTATTGTAATTTATAATTCGTTTGCCATATCAGTTATGGAACGTAAAAAACAATTTGGTTTATTTTCAAGTATTGGGGCGACTAAAAAACAACTAAGGAAAACGGTATTATTTGAAGCTTTTATTATCGGTTTAATTGGAATTCCATTAGGATTATTAAGTGGCTTTTTAGGTATTGCTACTGTTATTAAAATTATGAATTATTTGATAGGAAGTGAATTTACATTCAAATTAGTAGCTTACCCAGTATTTATAATTATTCCAATTTTATTTATGATTGCAACCATTTTAGTATCAGCTTTTATACCAGCAAGGAGAGCTAGTAAAATTACGCCAATTGAGGCGATTCGTTTAAATGATGATATAAAAATTAAAAGTAAAAAATTAAAAACAAATAAATTAGTTAAAAAACTATTTGGGATTGAAGGTGAATTAGCTTTAAAAAATATCAAACGAAATAAGAAAAAATATCGTATTACGATTATTTCCTTATTTATAAGTATTGTTATGTTTATAACATTCTCGTCATTTATTGACTATATCTTTGGTAGTGTTGATGATATTGCGGGAATGCCTGATTATGATATTGCAATTTATTTACCAAAAGAAAATAAATTACCAATAAAAAACGGTGTTGATACAATTAATAGTATTTTAAATCATGAACAAGTAGATAAAGGTATTGTTATGGGTACTAGTGTAGGGATTATTTCAACTAGTGATTTTAGTAAAATTAGTACTGATGAATATAAAGAAAAATTTATTAATGGTAATGTTGTAGCTAATGGTTATACTGATTTAAATTTGATTGTTGTGTCTAATGATGATTTTAAAAAATATTTAAGTGAGATAGGTGAGTCAAAGCTCAAACCAATTTTATTAAATATTCAAAAGGGAATTGATTATACAAATAATTCTAGAAAGAATTATGAAATGAAGAGATACAATACAACATCAATGAGTATTGATCTATGTACATTAGAATATAGCGAAGAAGATGATAATTTAAATAATAAATGCTATGGTAATATTGATGATTATTATTTAGCTAATACAGAATTATTTGGGACGTTTGAATTTTTAGGAGAAGCTAATCCAACTTTGATTATTTCTGAAGATATGACTGAATATTACCAAGATATTTATTTTAATGTTTATATTAAAATTGCTGCTAAAAAATATGATAAATTAGATAAAATGATAAATGATTTACCTCAAACTAAATCTAATGATATAGATTATTATAATTATACGGAAGAAATGAAATTTGTTAAAAATGCAACATTGGTCGTAAAAATTCTTGTTTATGGATTTATTTGTTTAGTAACACTTATTGGGGTAACGAGTGTTTTCAACACAATAAATACAAGTATTGCTTTAAGAAGAAAAGAGTTTGCAATGCTAAGAAGCGTGGGTTTAACACCACATGGATTTAATAAAATACTATATTTTGAAAGTATAATATTTGGTTTAAAATCACTTCTATATTCTCTTCCTGTATCAATAGTATTAGTTATGTTGGTACATGCCTCTATGAGTAACATTGTGGATTTTTATCATCTAATGTTGCCAATTAAGAGTATGATTATTGCGATTGTAGGTGTTTTTGTAATCGTTTTAATAACAATGATGTATGCATCAAGTAAGATAAAACGTGAAAATATTTTAGAAGCAATTCGTGAAGAAAATATCTAATTAATATATAACTGGAATAAACTGAAGAATTTATTTCAGTTATTTTTTATTTTTATATTAATTTTATTAAACACAAAAATATAAATAACCAATTTAAAATATTTACTTAATAATATAAAAAATTTGTAATCAGGTATGTATCAAAATTAAAAATTAGTGATTTTACAAGTATTTCTATATGTGTTAATTTGTTTTTCGAGGTGATACTTATTATAAATGCCATAAGAAAAAATAAATTAGAAAAGAATGAAATAATACCACTAAATATGGATTTTATGTTTACAATTATCTTTAATAATGAAAAAAAATATTTATGTCTTAGAACAATTTCTATCTGACTATTTAGAAATACCGATTGATAGTATCAAGGGTAATTTTAAAATATTAAAAAGAAAATTATTACTTAATAATAAAAAAGAAGCTAGTAATGAAGTCGACTTAGTATTAAACTATAATGGCAAATTAATAAATGTTGAATTGTCTAATGAAAGGAAATCGACAGGAGTAATTGAACGCAATATTGTTTTAGCCTGTAAAATCCATGGTGGAGAGCTAGAATATG
>JAAWGF010000045.1 GCA_022795155.1 Bacilli bacterium
AATATTTTAAATAAATTTAGAGGAGAAATATTTGATAAATATTATAACAAAAGTTTAGAAGTATATGAATTTAACTTTGTAGAAATGTTAGAAGATGACAAAGTAAACAAAAAAATGAAAGAAATTGGATTGCATGATATTATTTTTGATGCATATAATGAGGCAAAGATAATACTAGAAAACCTATAAATAAGAAAACAAGTGTTTAGCTCAAAAAGTGCTAAAAAATTGATGCATGAGAATCAATTTTAAGGAGTTTTTAAAAATTAGCAATATAGATAAGATTAAATACAAAATATTAGAAAACTAATATATACGATTAATTTTGAAATTTTATAAAAACGGTAGAGTAGGAGAGAGGAGTAATTAAAAAATAGTTTTATCTACTAATTATGAAACTAAATTTATAATTAGTAGATTTTTTTATGCAAAGTTTAATTTTTAAATTCTAACTTAAAAAACGAACATTTGTTGTAACTGTTTGTAAATAAAAATTTTTATTATAACTTTATAAATGATTCATAAAATTCTATATAATAATTATATAAATTTAGATTACTAATTCTATAATATAAAATTTCATATTATAAAGCTTCAAAATCAATTTTAAGGCATTTTAATAATGATATCCAACAGTTATATGTTTTAAATTAGAATATATTTAATAAAATGTCATCTTTATAATATGATTCTAGTAAAAATGCTGATTTTTAGGCACTTATTAAAAGTACCGAAAACTGGCTAAAAAACTGGCACATGAGAATCGATTTTAAGCCGTTTTTAAAAATTAGACATATAGTTTGTTGTCTATAAAATCAAGCAAAATATTGAAATATAAGGATTTAGGGAATTTTGATAAAATAATCTAAAGTTATATAAATTTTTTTAAATTTATGAGGTTACAATAATGAAAAAAATCCAACCATGAATAATCAAAAACAATGAAGCTCCAAAATCAATTTTAAGGCAATTTTATTAAAAAGCAGTATAGTTCGTTGTAATAATAATAAGCCCCAATAGGCTTTATTAAAGGAATAGCAAGATTTATGAAGATAGGACCAATTGACATGTTTTTATATTTTGTTCCCATTCCTATTTGCACAAAACTTTGATTTTGCGCAATGTTGTATATCTATACTCTTAGATTTTATGTTATTATACAACACTGCACTCCCCTTTGCAACCACTATTTAAAAATTACTAGTGGATTATCTAAAAAATAATAATACATTGTTTGTTTTAATACTTGATTTGCTGATTTTGTATCAAATTTGATTTTATATCCACCTTCTAACATATCCTTAAGCTTTTTTCTATACTCACGGCTTAAATCACTTATTGGATAACCATTTTGTACAGCAAATAGCAACGCATATATAGTTCTATTTCTAGACATAGTATCACTAAGACTATAGATATATTGGTTTAAGTACACGTCTGGAAACTTAAAATCATAATTAAATAATATACTATCCCCTACATAAAATTCGTTTACTTCTCTAGTTACTTCAATTCTTGTCATACTACCAGTAATTTTCAAATCACTTTCTTTTTTCTTATTATATATTTTAACCATTCCTTCGCCTGATGCACCTATTATATAAGTTTTATCGTCATAACCATTTGAAAAACACTTCATTTTACGTTTTCCTGACTTATCTATTATCAAATCTAATATATTTACTTTTAAATCCATTGCTAAATCATACTTTATTATCTTCCACATACCAGATTGACTAAGCAAATACATAAGTAAATTATTTTTCTTGAGTTTATTGGGATTAAACTCAATTGTAAAATTATATTGAGGTTCTAAACGCTCAGACATTTTCTGTTCACTATTATGAAAGAAGCCAAACCAAAAACTCTGCCCCTCCTCTACCTCAACATTCCAATTATACTTAAAACATTGAGGTCTATCACTTATCCAAAATCTCTTTACCTTATTTCCAAAATAAGTTCTGACGTAAAAATCTATATTATTATATTTATTATAATCTATATATGTTTTAAGTCTCAACATATCTATCGAATATGTAATATTATTAAAATCTATTCTTTTGTTATATATTTCCTTTAAATCTTTCATAAAATACCCCCATAATCGTATTTTATGTAGACATTCATTTTTTTAATGTAAACCGAGCTTTTTGTTTACTGTTTCTAAGTAAATGTCTATTTTTTTAGCTCTCATAATTAATTTTGTGAAACATTTTACACCTTATTTTTTTAAATTTATGCATATTTCAATATATATGTGCGTTTTTGTTTCACGCATTTTGGTGCAGAATACAACACTTTTCCCCGCTTGTTAGATAGAGCGGGATTTTTTATTTTTTTTATCACGCTTTAATTTTATGTTTACTGTCTCAATCGCCGACACGGCTCGCTCACTAGGGGGACTATCCCCCTTCTTCACTCCGCTACGCTACGTTCAGCCCCCGCATATCAGAGCAAGCCTTACATAGTATCAGGCTTATAAGGAATGAGGCTGGATAAGTATAGCAAAGGAAGGGCAATTTCATGCCCAACCTAAATTTTCATTAAAAATTAATAGACTGCAAAATGTTTTTCCAAGATTGAATTTCTTTTTGACGAGCTTCTATACAGCTTAAATATGTTTCTACAATAAATTCATCTGTACAATCTGACATACTCTTCTTGAATACTTCTATACTTGACTCACATTTAGCAATATGAAGAAAACATTCTTCAGCTACTGCAATTTTAAATTCGTCACTCATGATATACCTCCTTTAATTTATATATTATTAATGTTCTTTTATATATTATAACATATGT
>JAAWGF010000023.1 GCA_022795155.1 Bacilli bacterium
ATCTATGATCGTAATCACGATGCTATTGTAGAAAATGTGAATAATTATAATGGAATAATATATGATCTTACAGCTGTAAAGACTATTCCTGATAATTGGATTTTTAGTTTTGACACTATCCCTAATACATATAGTTGGCTATCTAAAAAAAATAAAATGTTATCAAATGATTTTGTTAGAAAAGTTGTTAACTTTTATAATACTAAAGTATATGATGATTCTTTACGTGAAATTAATTACTTAACTGAAAAATTAATTGAAATAAAAGAAGGGAAACATTTAATCGATATATTTGTATGTAATAAAGATGAATTAGAAATATTTGAAAAAAACTATTTCTTTAAATTACTTATAAAAAATATATGTTCTAATTATCAACTTTATTTAATTGATAAAGATAGCTTATTAACGCAAGATAAAGAGATAGGTATGAAATTTTTAGATGGCATAATCATTTATAATGATTGTATTTATAGAGATACGTATGACAATGAATTTTCATTAGGTTATGTCGATTGCAATGCAAGTACTATTGAAGAATATAATAAAAACTTTGATTATATTCTTAATAAATATGGGATAGAAATAAAAGCGGAGAGTGATTTAAATGAATTTTCAAAATAAAGTTGTATTAGTAACAGGCTCTTCACGAGGAATAGGTAGAAGTATCGCCGTTAAATTTGCTAAGGAAGGGGCTAATGTTATTATTAATTACCGAAGCAATGAAAATGAAGCTAAAGCCATAACAGAAATTATTTCGAGTTATAATAATAATTGTATGTGTATTAAAGCTGATGTATCAAAAGAACAAGATGTAAAAAAAATGATTGATACCATTATAGAAAAATATGGACATATTGATATTCTTGTAAATAATGCCGGTATAGCTATTGATACAGATTTTCAAAATCGCCATGTTAAAGATTGGCAAGAAACGCTTAATACTAATTTAATAGGTGTCTTCTTAACATCAAAATATGCTGGAAAATATATGCTAGAAAATAAATATGGAAAAATAATTAATATATCTTCCACTAATGGTATTGATACATTGTATCCTTATAGTATTGATTATGATGCATCTAAAGCGGGAATTATAAATTTAACTAAAAATTTAGCTATTCAATTCGCCCCTTACGTTAATGTTAACGCAGTGGCCCCAGGTTGGGTTGATACAGGTATGAATGATGAATTATCTAAAAGTTATTTAAAAGCCGAGATGGAAAAAACATTATTAAAGCGCTTTGCTGAACCTGAAGAGATTGCTGATGTTATATTGTTTTTAGCATCTGATAAAGCTCGTTATATTGATGGCGAGATTATACGGGTTGATGGCGGTATAAAAATAGGTTAAATAGATTATAAATAATAGTATATTGACATAAATAATTTAAATTGTTATTTTATTATAAAGGAGATGGATAAAATGTCATACGAGGAAGAATTAAGGAAAACGGCTAAAGAACTTGAGAAAATAGAAAATAAACCAAAAATAGAACCACTACCAATAAATGAAGAACAGTATATAGCATGTCTTCAGGTACTTGCTAAAAAGGCAATCGATAATAATGATCCAGATACATGTCACGAATATTTTGAATTAAAAAGAAGAGCGGTTTATGGTAATAAGTATTATAAAGAATTTGCTGGTATGGAAGAAATAGAAAGACAATTATGGCAAATTGGGCAAACGATTGATAATGGGCGTCAGTGATAACATATAAGGGTAAATATGAAGTGTAATATAAAACATATTGAAAAGAATCAAGGATTAGACTATTGGTGTTTAACACATAAAACAAAAGCAACTAAAAGCGATTTAAATGAACCAATTACTTGTGATTGTCAGTATAAAAATTTGTATGAAAATATAGTTGTGATGTATCCTAAGGAAATTGATAGCATTAAAATTATTTATCCAAATTTAAATAAGAGTACCGATGTAAAAGTATTTATTAACAATCAAGAATTTGATGGTATTCTAAAATTAGAAAATAGTATTATAGACTTAAAAGATTATGGTGGGCTAATGCTTTCTAAATTAAATAATATAGAATTAGAAGCAAGTAAATGTCCATATTGTGGAGGTATGCATACCGATAATGGTAAATTTGCGTATACACCTCATAGTAAACATTTATGTATTTATTGTGGACATTTTTATAAAATAGAAAAGAAAAATATTGGTAATGAATTAGCTTTGTATTTTAAAATACCTAATATAAAATTAGAAAATAATATAAGTACAATTGATGAAAAATGTGAAGTTTCATATGATTTATTAAAAGGAATTTTAAATATAAATAATATCGCTTGTAATAAGGTTATATTAAATAATAAAGAAATAGACATTGTTAAATTTTTAAACAATGCTCTAAAAGATGAATATTAATTAAAGGCCCAATTAAAGGGCTTTTTTATGATATAAAAATTTAATAATAATAGACAAAAAAAACTATTTTTTGATATAATATAGTTAATTTTTATAAGTTTTTAAGGAGGTTTGTTATGATTTATTGTTTTGATATTGATTTAAATTTTGAATATTCTAAAAATGAGATGATTGTAGCTAGGAAAAATAAAAATGGTCTTTTATATGATTCTAGTTTAAAAGAATTTTTCGATTTTTATGGAAATAAAATCGATATTAATGGAAAATTATTATTTCCAAGAACTGGGGTTTTATCAATTTATGATATGAATGATGCGATTATAAAACATGGTGGTAAAATAATTGCTACAAATGATGAAATAGAAATGGTTTATTCATGGCCTACACATTATAAAACTAATCGTAAAATAGAAATATCAAAAGGAAAAGATTTAATTGAACCAATAAATATTTCTAGAATAGAGAATAATTATGGAAATGAAATATTTTTTAAAACGAAAAATAAAAATTTTAATGATGTTATTTCTATTAATTTATTAAAAGAACCTAATTGTGCTTTTTATAAAACGTTACAACATCATTTAGAAGACGAATTTATTATAAGTGAGAAGATGAATATTACAAAAGATAAATATGGTGAAAAAGAATATCGTTGTTTTGTTATTGATGGATGTCTTATGAATATTTCAAGAAAAACGACCCGTATTTTGCACACTATTGAACCAAAAACTTTAGAATCTATTCAAAGTATTATTGAAAGAGTAGATAGTAATTTCCCTAAATATTATTGTGTAGATATTTGTGAATATGAGAAAGATGGAAAAAAATATTTCGATGTCGTTGAATTTAATCCAATTCATGCATCAGGCTTGTATTTATATAACTCCATTTTAAATAAAAGCGATGATTTAACGCATAATAATCCTAAAAAGATTGCTATGGAATTTATGGATATTATTGATGAGTGCGTTACTGATGGTAAAATTAATCTTGCCAATAGTAATAAATATGATATAATGGGTAGTTTTGCTAGTGATTTAAGAAGTATATGTATAAATGGTGATATTGGTTTACAATTTGCAACCATAGTAATTGATAGTTCAGATTATGCAAGATGTGAAGCTATATTTAAAGACATTTTTAAAGTTAGTATTGAAAGTGATGAACAATTACGAACTGAATCTTTGCCACTTGATGAAGCGGTCGCCAAGTTTAATAAATTAGTAAAAAAATAAAAATCATTAATATTTTTAATTAATATAAGAATTTATTAAACAAAAGTGTATAATGGTAATAGAGGTGTTAGTATGAAATATTATTGTATTGGTATAAAAGGTGCTGGAATGAGTACCTTAGCCCAAATATTATATGATTTAGGAAATGATGTCATTGGTTATGATGATGTTAAAGATTATAAATTTACAGAAGAAGGATTACAAAAACGTGGTATAAAAATATATAATGATGAAAGTGCTATTTTAAGTAGTGATACAATTGTTACTTATTCAGCAGCCTTTGCCCCTGATCATAAGGAAATTAAGCGAGTTCAAGAATTAGGACTAAAAATAAAAAAGTATCATGATATTTTAGGCGATATAACTAAAATGTTCACAACTATTGCGGTATGTGGAACCCATGGGAAAACAACAACCTCATCCCTTATTAGCCACATTTTAAAAAATACTGTAGGATGTAACTACTTTATTGGTGATGGAACGGGTTTTGCCGATTTAAAAAATGATTTATTTGTAATTGAATCTTGCGAATATAATCGTCATTTTTTAGCTTATCATCCAACATATACTGTTATTACTAATATTGAATTAGAACATACTGAGTGTTATAAAGACATTAATGATATAATTGATACATTTAGTTCATTTGCTAATAAATCAACAAAAAAAATAATTGCTTGTGGCGATGATGAAAATATAAAGAAAATAAAAACAGATAAAGAAATTATTTATTATGGTTTTAATAAGGATAATGATTTGTATGCAACTAATGTAAATTTAACAGAAAATGGTAGTAGTTTTGATGTTTATTATCACAATGAATTTTATGGTCACTTTGAGCTTCCATTATTTGGTCAACATATGGTTTTAAATACATTAGCTAGTATTTGTATTTTTATAGAAAAAAATATTGATTATCAAACTATTCATGATTTATTAACTATTTTTAAAAATGCTAAAAGAAGATTTTTTGAAGAACAAGTAGGTGATAATATCATCATTGATGATTATGCCCATCATCCAACCGAAATTAAAGTTACCTTAGAATCAGCTCGCCAAAAATATCCTGATCGAGAATTGATTGCTATTTTTAAACCTAATACCTATTCGCGAACGAAAGATTTTAAACAAGAATTTATTGATGTTTTAAATATAGCAGACAAAACATATATAACACCAATAGATTGTAATAGAGAGTGTGCTAGTGATTATCCTGGAGTAAATTCCGAAATAATTTTAGAACATTTAAATAATGGAGAAATAATAACTGAAGATACTGTTTCGAAATTAGTTGATTTTCATAACTCAGTTTTATGTTTTATGAGTTGTGCTAGTATTGCTCATCTAATTGAAAATTATAAAAATTTATTTAACGAAAAAATATCTAGTTGTTGCTAGATATTTTTTTGCTATTTAATAATTGGTTTACTTTTAGTTTCTAATTCTATTAACTCACATTGTTTTTGATAGTCAAAGATACTAGCATAAATGGCATTTACTCGAAATTCTAAGTTTAATAGACCATTACTAGTGGAATAGTTACTAACCACAGGGATTGGGATTTCTTTCTTTATTTCATTTAAATACTTTTTACCCATTTCATCAAATCCTAGAATTCGAACATAAACACTTTCTTTTAATTTTGTGGCCTCGTCTTTGGTAAAACCACATAATATATGCATAAGCATTCGTTGAATTTTATTATAAGTATATCTTTTCGTTTTAATTGATTTAATAAAATCCTCCATATTATTACATAAATAAATTTGCTTTTTAATTCTATTTTCAATACCTTCATCAACAGATTGGTATTGATCTAAACAATCTATTTCCGAAATAATCTTATATTTTAGTAATGGAAAATATTTGTCCATATTAATATCAGTATCAATAAACTTTAAAGAATATTTTGGAACAAAATTCTCAATACTAATTTTATTTTTAATAGCTTCACGAATGCTTAAGGCACTGACAATCTTTTTATTAAGCTCAATAGACTTATAATTGCTAGTGCGCTTAATTGTAATTGGTTTAATATTGCTTTTTTGTTTTTTAATTTCTTTAATATAACTTAAACCTAAAATATCATTAGGACTATTAACTGTACTACCTACAATATCATTTAAAGCTTTTGACATAGCAGTCGGATAATTAATACCTTTATCCATATATTCTTTTACTTTATTTTCAAATTCATCATTTTCTATTTGAGCATTAGCTAATTTTGTTAGTAGACGAATATCATTGCACTCGCTGCCAAATATTAATTTATTAACATGCAAAGCATCTAATATTTTAATTGCGCCAAAGGCAAAGATATCGGCAGCTTGGGTTGCAAAATGAAATGGAAGTTCTACAACAATATTAACATCATAATTTAAAGCTATCTTTGTCTTATCCCATTTATTTATAATGCTAACTTCGCCACGTTCTAGAAAATTACCACTCATAACTAAAATAATAATCGAATTAGGAAACTTTTTTTTAATTTGCTTGATATGATATAAATGACCATTATGAAAAGGGTTATATTCACAAATAATTCCAATAATTTCCATTGCTAATCACCATTTATATATTAGCATACCTAGTTTTTTTTTACAACTTGTTAAATTTTCTTTTTTGGAGTATAATCATAATGTGCATAAAGGAGATATAATATGAATATAGATATTACGAAGTTAAAAAATTCAATTGTTAGTTCTATTCCAATCGATAGCAAGATGGATTTTTCCAAAGATGATATTACTAGGGCTGATATGATTGATTTAAAAGATGTTAAAGTAACTGGAAATATTAACAGAAATAGTTTAGATGATTATTACGCTGAACTTCATGTTGAGGGTAAAATGGTTTTACCATGTGCTTTAACTTTAAAACCATTTGATTACCCATTTAACATTAATATTGATGCCATATTTTCGGAAGATGCACAGGAAATGTCAAAAAAAATTAAAAAATGTGAAAATACTATTGATATTTTACCAATTGTATGGGAAAATATATTAATGGAAATTCCCATGAGAGTTGTTAGTCCAGAGGCCAATTTGGAAAAAATTGCAGGCGATGGATGGAAGTTAGTAACAGAGGATTCAGAAGATGTAAATCCCGAGTTAGCAAAACTTAAAGATTTGTTAAAATAAGAAAGAGGTGTAAAAATGGCTGTACCATTTAGAAAAGTAAGTAAGACACGTGGAAGAAAGCGTCGCACACATTATAAAATTACAGAAAATGCAACTGTTAAATGCCCAAAATGTGGTGAGGCAGTAAGACCACATCGAGTATGTGCAAAATGCGGAACATACAAAAATAAAGAAGTCATAAAAACAACTGAAGAAGAATAGTTGTTTTTTCTTTACTTTTTTTCTATTTAAATGTATACTTATTATAGGTGATAATATGAAGATTATAAAGAAAAATGGCTTTACATTGGCAGAATTATTAGGCGTTATTGTTATTTTAGCGGCTGTTGCACTAATAGCTTTTCCCCCCATCATAAATCAAATAAAAAAATCGCGTGGGGAATTGGATCAAGCTTTAAATTCTTTAATACTTACAGCATCAAAACAATATTTAGAGGAAAAAAATAAATCAACAGATGGCACCAGTTATTGTATTAAACTTAATGTTTTAGTTACTAATGGTAAATTAGTTGCGCCTATTACAGATTCTAAAGGAAATAAAGTTGAATTAAGTTCGATTTTTTATATTAAATTTCCGACCAGTGGTACTGTTAGTGAGGTAGAAACTTCCCTACATGCTAATGATGTTGGTTTGGATTGTGAAGATAAAATATATAATTAAAAAAATTATCATTTGATAATTTTTTTAATACCTATGTTTTTGAAATATTTAGAGTGATACCAATCATAATCATGAAAAGAATTAAACTAGAACCACCATAACTTATAAATGGAAGTGTGATACCTGTAATGGGCATTAACCCGAATGTCATCGCAATATTTTGAAATTGCTGAAAAATAAGCATTCCTATAACTCCAGCTATAAAGTATTTATTAATTTTTTCTTTAGTATTTTTAGCTATATTTATAATTTTTATATCAAAAGCAATTAACAATACAATTAAGACAACTGAACCAATAAAACCAAAACTGCTAGCATATACTGCAAAAATAAAATCTGTTTGTGCTTCTGGAAAATAAAGTGGCACATTTTTTATACCCGTACCAAATAAACCACCACTACCTATTGAAACTAAACCTTTTTCTAGTTGGTAACCGTCTTTATTTGACCAATCGAGTAAGCGATTAATTCTTAAGAAAAAATCATCACCAAGTAATTTTTTAAATAAAGATAAATTAAAAAAATATAATCCTATAATACCTATAATAATCCCCATTATGATAAAAAGTAAGCATAAATACCAACGATATCTAATACCGCCAATTAATAAAATAATTAAAGTAATTAATATATAGATTAAAACATTACCTGTATCTGGCTCTAAAAATGTTAAAATGCTTGGAATTAGTACAATAAAAAAAACTTTAATCAAAAATTTGAATTCGTCCAAAATACTAGGATTTTTGTTTTCTCGATTAAAATGTTCCATTTCTCTAGCTAATAATATAATTAAAATTAGCTTCATAAATTCGCTAGGTTGGACGGAACCGATTCCATAAATTTGAAACCAACATTTAGCGCCATTAACTGGTTTACCAATGATTAAAAGTAGTAAAAGTGCTATATTACCGATTATATAAAAAAGCCATATATGATCATATAACCAATTTATGTTAATTTTCATAATTAAAAAAATAATAAAAAAACCAAGAGTATACCATAATAATTGTTTAATATATAAATTATCTAAATAATTTGGTAAGATATTTTGAGCACTATAAATCGTTAGAATACTTAAGATAGCTAATATAAATAAAATGATTAATAATTGCTTATCAAATTTCATTTTTATCATAATCATCACCATATATATTTTGAACAAAAAAAAGTAATGTATGAATATATTCATGAATTTTATATATTAAAAATATCTAGTATTATAATATTTTAAATAAAAATTAAAACTGTTAATAAGCTATTCAATTTGGCTAAAAGCATTGTGAAATATCGTTAAGTGTGTTAATATAAAGATGTACTATTAATTTAATAATTCTAATAAAAAATATAAATAAAAACATATTCTTTATTAGAATGGAGGAAGACGATGCAAGAAAATGTTAATGAAAAATTTTGGACTTTAAGAGAAAACTACCCAAATTTTATTTTTGAGGACTATAAAATAATTGATAATGATGATAATATTGAAATTACTTATAATTTTAAGATACCATCGCTAGAAGAGTTTAATCCTAAGATTGTTATCCCTAAGATGTTTATAAAGAGAGATAAAATTGATAAAGAGTTTTTAGAATATTTAGCCTTTAATATTGGTGTTGCGGAAGCCATAAGTTATTATAAAACTACTTGTTCTAAACATATTATTATTAAATGTGGTTATTTAGATAAGAACCAAATAAATTGGTTTAAAAAATTATACTATAATGGTTTAGGAGAATTTTTATATCGTAATAATATTGATGTTGATATAGATAATTTTTTTGATATTATTATTGATAATAAGGGAGAAATATTTAAAAAAAGAAGTTTTGAAAGTGATGGCAATTTAATTAATATTGGTGGTGGGAAGGATTCTTGTGTTAGTCTTAAAATTCTAGAAAATGAAAATAATAATGCTTGTTTTTTAATGAATCCGAAAAAACCGATGATTGAATGTGCGAAAGTAGCTGGATATAGTAATGAAGATATTTATTGTGTTAACCGAATTATTGATAAAGACAAAATTGTTAAACTTAATAAAATGGGCTTCTTAAATGGGCATATTCCAATTAGCTCAATCATTGCATTTATTTCTTATTTAGTAGCTTATTTATCAGGTAAGCAAAATATTATTTTATCCAATGAAAGTAGTGCGAATGAATCCTATGTTAAAGATAAAAAGGTTAATCACCAATATTCCAAAAGTTTTGAATTTGAAATGGATTTTTACAATTATACAACAACTTATTTTAGTAATGATATAAAATATTTTAGTTTGTTAAGACCACTTAAAGAATTACAAATTGCGGATATTTTTTCTAATTTAAAGGAATATCATCATATTTTTAAAAGTTGTAATTTAGGTAGTAAAGGTGAAAAATGGGATTGGTGTTTAAACTGTTCAAAATGTTTATTTATTTATTTGATATTAAATCCTTTTTTAAGTGAAGAAGATTTAATTAATATATTTGGTGAAAATTTACTTAATAAAGATTCACTATTAAATGATTTTATTGGTTTAATTGGTGATAGTATTAATAAACCATTTGAATGTGTAGGTACATATGAAGAAATTAATTACGCGATTAATAAAACAATACAAAAATATGCAGATGAACAAAAGAAATTACCAAGTTTATTACAATATTATTATGATAAACATGGTTTAGTTTTAGTTGATGATAATATTTTAAATGAATTTAATGAAGATAATAATTTAGATGAACATTATAAAAAATTAGTTAAGGAGATAATTAATTATGAACAAAGTAATGGACTTTTTAGAAGGTAAAAAAGTAGCAATTTTAGGATTTGGGAAAGAAGGAAAATCAACCTTTAATTATATTAGAAGACATAATCCTAATTTTAAACTATTTGTTTTAGATCAAAATGAAAATTTAGTAGCTGAAAATGAATTTTTAAGAGGTGATACGCGAACAAGAGTTATTGCTGGTTATAATTACTTAGACAATTTACGTGATTATGATGTCATTATTAAAACACCTGGGCTTTCACTAAAAAATATCGATATAAGCCGTTTTGAAAATAATATAACATCACAAATTGAAATTGTTTTAGAATGTTTTCGCGACCAAATTATTGGGGTAACAGGAACAAAAGGTAAAAGTACAACTGCCTCAATGATCTATAAAATTTTGAAAGACCAAAATGTTGATGCTTTATTGCTTGGTAATATTGGGACACCTGTCTTTGATCATTTGGATGATATAAAAGATTCAACTAAAGTTGTTATTGAGATGTCAAGTCATCAATTAGAATTTATTAGAACATCACCACATATTGGTATTATTTTAAATCTTTTTGAAGATCATTTAGATCATGCTGGAAGTATAGAACATTATCATGAATGTAAAATGAAAATGTTTGAATATCAAAGCCGAATTGATTACGCAATATATTGTGAGGATAATGCGACCCTAGATAATTTAGTAAAGGGACAAAAAAGTGGTGCGCAATTAATTAAGTATAAATTTGCTTCTGGTAAACACGATTTTAATACGATTTATTGTGATGATAATTATATATATTGTAAAAATAAGCCTGTTTATAATGTTGCTGATGATCGCAATTTAATAGGTAGACACAACTTAAGTAATGTAATGGCTGTATTTGCAGTTGTTTCTATATTAGGATTAAGTAATAAAGAAGCAAGCAAAAGTATCAATGAATTTGTCCCATTAGAACACCGATTAGAACCAGTAGGTATCTACGATGGTGTTACTTATTATAATGATGCGATTGCGACAATTCCAAATGCCACGATTAACGCAATTGAAAGTTTAGGAATTGTTAACACTTTAATTTTTGGTGGAAAAGATCGAGGCATTCATTATGAAGAATTAGTTGAATATTTAAAAAACGCGAATGTTGAAAATCTTATTTGTATGCCTGATACTGGCTATACAATAGGTAGTCAAATAACAAATAAAAACGTTTATAAAGCGGAAAATTTAGAGCAAGCTGTTAGTATTGCTAAACAAGTTACAAAAAAGGGTATGATTTGTTTATTATCCCCAGCCGCTTCTAGTTACAATCAATTTAAAAACTTTGAAGAAAAAGGTAATTTATTTAAAGACCTAGTAAGAAAGTAGGAATTTTAATGATAGATATAAAATTAATTAGAGAAAATAAAGAATTAGTAATTGAAAATATTAAAAAGAAATTTCAGGACCATAAGATTCCATTAGTAGATGAAATTTATGAATTGGATAAACAATATCGCGATTATAAACTAAAAGGGGATAACTTACGTAGTTTAAAAAATCAAAAAAGTGATGAAATTGGAATTTTAATGCGTGATGGGAAAAAAGATGAAGCTATGCAAATTAAAGAAGAAATAGCCAAATATAATGCTGAAATTTTAAACTTAGAACAAGAAGAAAAAAAGTTAGAGACTTTAATAAGAGAAAAAATGTTAGTTATTCCTAATATTATTGATGATAGTGTTCCAATTGGAGAAGATGATAGTAAAAATGTCGAAATTGAAAAATTTGGTGAGCCAGTTGTTCCTGATTATGAAATCCCATATCACGCGGATATTATTGAAAAATTAAATGGCTTAGACAAAATAAGTGCTGGAAGAACTAGTGGTAATGGATTCTATTACTTAATGGGTGATATTGCAAGACTCCATTCAGCGATGCTTAGTTATGCTCGCGATTTTATGATTGATAAAGGTTTTACATACTGTGTTCCACCTTTTATGATTCATAGCGATGTTGTAACAGGTGTTATGAGTTTTGAAGAAATGGACGCTATGATGTATAAAATCGAAAATGAAGATCTTTATTTAATTGGTACAAGTGAACACTCAATGATTGGAAAATTTCAAGGGCAAATTGTTAAAGAGAATGAGCTTCCTATCACTTTAACTTCTTATTCACCTTGTTTTAGAAAAGAAGTTGGTGCACATGGTATTGAGGAAAGAGGATTATATCGTGTTCATCAATTTGAAAAACAAGAAATGGTTGTTTTATGTAAGAGAGAAGAGGCTATGGATTGGTATAACAAGATGTGGTCATATACTGTTGAGTTTTTTAGAAGTTTAGATGTTCCTGTTAGAACTCTTGAATGCTGTTCTGGTGATTTAGCCGATTTAAAAGTAAAATCATGTGATGTTGAAGCTTGGAGTCCAAGACAACAAAAATACTTTGAAGTTGGTTCTTGCTCTACTTTAGGTGATGCTCAAGCAAGAAGACTTGGTATTCGTATGAAAGGTGAAAATGGAAATTCATTTGTCACGACTTTAAATAACACCGTACTTGCAACACCAAGGGGCTTAATTGCTGTAATTGAAAATAATTACATGAGTGATGGCAGTATAAAAATTCCTAAAGTTTTACAACCATATATGGGTGGTAAAGAAAAAATAGAGGTAAAATAGTACGATATAATTTATTATTTAATAAAATTAAATGGCTTAAATAATAGTTTGGATTTTGGTATAATAAATTTAGAGGAGTTTGAAATGAGTTGGATAGAAGAAAAAGATAATCGAATATTTAATGAAGATACTATTACAAAACCATGGTACGCAGAACAGTTTATTAAGTTGCTTGATTATTTAATCGTTAATGGTGTAGAGGAATTTGCTAGATTTTCTAAAGAGGCCGATAACTTAAGTATTTCTGAGAAAAATTGTTTGCGTATGATTCAAGTATTTGCGTATCAAGCCATTGGACCAATAAAAGAAAAGTGGAAAGAACTTTTAGAAAAATATCCTCATATTAAAAAATTCTTGAAAGACAATGACATGATTGATAAAAGAGAGTTGTGTTCAGGTTTATATTATTATAATTTGTTTAAGCATTTAAGTGAGAATCCAAATTTAGCAAAAATTTTTAAAGAACGCCTTGAGAAGATAAAGTATTTAAATGCAAATATTTGTTGGTATCCTTTTAAAAATAGCCCGTTTGCAATTGACGGTAATGGACTTTTTCCTTGGGTATCACTTGCAACATATGATATTACAGATGAAGATGAAAAATTAATTTTTTTAAAAAAATATTATTGCTGTTTAGATTTAGAATATCATTTACTTTATAGTCGTTTTATAGAAAAAAATGGTCGAAAATATCGTCATGATATATATTCATTTCAATATGAAAATGCAGCTGAAAAAGAAGCCAAATATGGATATAATATTGATCAAGGTGCAGGTCATGGTTGGATACTGCAAGTAATTAATAATGGAAAAAATATAAAGAAATTAATGCATTTGCAAGTTTTAAGCATGGAGAATGTTTTTGATAATGAATGTCATAATTTACCAAGCTTAGAAGAAGTTGAGAAATTCGATTTAACAGATGAAATGAAAAATTGTAAAACAGACGAAAAGATGACAAAACTATATTTAAAACATTATAGATAGAAGTATAAAAATTTCTACATATTTATAACCATATAGGGTTGTAAAGATAAAATAAAATTATAGGAGGTAAAAGATGACACAATTTTTAAGAAAAGAATGGATTGCTGTGGCATTATCAAATGCTAAAAATGAAATATTAGGAGAAGATGTTGTTACTATATCGGAATTACAACAATTTTCTCAATTTTTACAAAAATATTTTAATAATGAAAAATTAGATATTGTCATACCCTTTGGTCTTCCAGATAGTGACGGATTTAAAGTTAATAATGGAATTATCGTCGTTCCTAAAAGTTGGAATTTATCAGTCCTTCCTGATGAAATTCAAAAAATTTTATTTGATAGCGATTTATTGATTGATTTCTTTATAGAATTGGAAAATAAAAAACTAGATATATTAACAGGTGCGAAAGGAAAAAGAAAAAAATTAGTTATTGATGATAAATAATCGACTTTTTAAACATTATAAGGGAGAAGGTAAGGGATAGGTACATGAATAAAATAATTTTATTAGTAGGTGATAGTGGCTCAGGTAAGGATTTTGTTTTATCAGCTGCAAATAAATATGAATCTATTGAAGTAGTAAAAAGATTTATTTCTCGTGAGCCTAGAGATGGAGAAGAAAATTCTATTTCATCTATCTTTTCAACACCAATTGAAGAATTAAAAAAATGGCGTGCATCTTTAGTAGCTAGAGGAAGTAGTTCAACAGAAATAGAAGCGAGAGAAACGAAAAGAGATAAATATTTTAAAGAATTGTATGTAAATCATGGGGAGTATAGCTCTAATGTAATTTTAAATCTTTATGATATTACCACTGAAGAAGATATAAAATTACAACTTGAAGGTTTATGTCAAAAAAATGATATTGATATAGACTTTATTGAAAAATCTAGAAATAGATAAAAAAATTACACATCATAATGTGTAATTTTTCATGTACAATTATTTTTTCTCATTTTTTGCCATACAAGTAATGATTCTACTAAATTTTTTACATTTATCATTATCTGTTTTAATATTATTATTTATATAATCTCTAGCTAGTAATAAAATTTGGGTTGCAGTTATATTACCATTATTTTTAGAACAAACATTTTCTATTTGATCTATAAAGTATGATAGGTAAGGATATATTGAAATAAGTGGCGAGATTGTTAGTTTTATCTTATTAAAATCTTCATAATTAGCATCATATTTTATTCTATCTACCTTATCCTCATTCTCAATTCTAGTCATAGAACTAATTAATTTAGTATATCTAAATAAATTTTCATCTTCTAAACATACTAAATGAATATTATAATTTTCTTCATGCCAAATAAGGTTTTGCTCATCATCATTATCTCCATAATCCGAATCATTTTTAATTATATATTTAAAATTCTTATTTTCGAATATTGAAAGTACTTGAGTTAAACCCCTGAAAAATTGTTTGATATTTACTTTAATTTGATTTTCTTTTTCCATTTAAAATTCTCCTTCTTAGCACTAACTATCTAATTAGTGTCATTCCAATTTTTAATTGTTTAGATTATATTTTATAATTATTTTTTTGAATTGTCAATATTAATATCTTTAGATAGATTGCAAACAATAATTTTAATAATATAAATTTACTTTGCATATAATTTTGTGGTATTATGATTTTGTTTTGGGGGCTTTATAATGAAATTAAGTGTAAAAAAGATTATAGAAATATGTAATGGAGATTTGTATTGTGGAGCCGATACTGTTATTTGTTCTAATTATGTTAAGGATACACGAATTTTAAATATTGGGGATACATATATAGGTTTTAAAGGTGATAACTTTAATGGAAATCATTTCTATGTAGATGCTTTTAATAAAGGTGCTAATTGTGTTATTATTGAAAAAAAATATTTTAAAGTTGAAAATAATTTCAGCTATGATAAACCAATCATTCTTGTAAAAGATAGTTTAAAAGCTATACGAGATATCGCTATATATATTAGAAATAATTCTAAGGCTTCCTTTGTTGGAGTAACAGGTAGTGTTGGAAAAACTAGTACTAGAGATATGATTTATAGTGTTTTAAAAGAAGAATTTAAAACATTGAAAACTGATAGTAACGCTAATAACCAAATTGGGTTACCACTTACTTTAATGCGACTAAATGATGAACAAGTTGGCGTTATAGAAATGGGCATGAATCACTTAGGTGAAATTGAATATTTATCTAATATAGCTAAACCTCATATTGGTGTTATAACTAATATTGGAACAGCGCATATTGGTGAACTTGGAAGTAGAGAAAATATTTTGAAAGCAAAATTAGAAATTAAAAATGGTATGCCAAGTGATGGGAAATTAGTTATTAATAATGATAACGACTTGTTGCATGAATATTATTTAAAAAACAATCGAAATATTATTACAATAGGAATTGATAATGATAGTGATTTTTTAGCTACTGATATTGAGGCCTATCCAAATTACTCAATTTTTAATATTAAATATCTTGAGAAAAAGTATCCAATATATTGTCCAATACCTGGTAAAGCTTTTATATATAATAGCTTAATAGCTTTTGCAGTGGCTTATCTATTTAATATTCCTACCGAGAAAATTATATTGGGAATTAAAAATTTTGAATTAACTAAAAATAGAATGGAAATAATTGATTTAAAAAATAAAATTAAACTTATTAATGGAGTATATAATGCTAGCGTTGATTCAATGAAGTCAAGCCTTGAAGTACTTAAAAATCAGGAAGGTATGCGAAAAATAGCTGTATTAGGCAGTATGCTAGAATTAGGAGAATTTGCTAATAAATTACATGAAGAAGTAGGCGAAGCTGTTGTTAATAATAATATAGATGTTTTAATAACAGTAGGGCCTTTAGCTAATAGTATATCTTCTAAAGCTATTAGTTTAGGTATGCCAAAACAAAATGTTCATATTCTTAATAATAATGTCGAAGCAATTGATTTATTAAAAAACATAATTGAACCTAATGATACAATTTTATTTAAAGCATCTAATGGACTTAATTTTAAAGAAATACTTGATTGTTTAATATCATATATTAATAATATATAATTAATTCAATTTATTTGATAAAATATTATAATTAGTATTGACAAAACAATATATAATTATTATAATTATTAGTAGTTTAAAAAAAAGGAAAGAAGAAGTATCCACTTCTCACCCGATTACGAATAGTTTTGGGTTAAAGGCTAATTAAAATAAAAATATTTTTGATATATTTATTTAAGCTAGTTTTAGTGGGTACTTATTGTGTACTCATTTTTTTAAATTATATATTAGTAAGATTGGGAAAATCTTAACTATTTAGAACTATTTAAAATAATAGTTCTGAAAAACATAATATTTAGAAACGAAATTAAAACCGATATTTTTTAATTTTGTTCTGGAGGTGTCAAATATCGCAAATAAAGAAAAAGATTTGTTTATTAACGAACAAATTAGAGCAAAAGAAGTAATGGTTATTGGACCAAATGGTGAAAAATTAGGAATAAAACCTATTAAAGATGCTTTGACTTTAGCAAGTTATGCTGGTTTTGATCTTGTACTTATTAGTCCAAATTCAACACCACAGGTTTGTAAGATAATGGATTATAATAAGTTTAAATACGAAAGTAAGAAAAAGCAAAAAGAAAATCAAAAACGCCAAAGAGAAACTAACTTAGAAATGAAAGAATATCGCTTATCAGTGACAATTGATATTCATGATTTTAATACACGAATTGTTAATTCAACTAAATATTTAGAAAAAGGTCATAAAATAAAGGTGAGTATTCGTTTTAAAGGACGAGAGATGGCTCATCCAGAACTTGGGAAAAATGTTTTACTTCGTTTTGCAGAAACTTTAAATAGCGTAGCAAGTGTTGAGCAAGCTCCTTCTTTAGAAGGAAGAGTAATGTATATGATACTTGCACCGAAGAAAGAAAAATAGGAGGAAATGTATGGCAAAAGTTACACAAAGGACACATAAAGGAACTGCTAAGGTTTGCAAAGCAAGACCAGGCGGAACCATTAAAATTGGTCATCCAGGGACAAGACATAATACTGGAAAAAAGAATGCTGCTTCTAATAGATGTGGCAGAACAGCCTCTATGTTAAGTAAGGCTGACTATAATAGACTAAAAGATGTAATTAAATAAGTTAAGGAGGAATAATATGCCAAGAGTTAAAGGTGGAACAATCCATCGTGCCCGCCGTGCTAAAGTTATGAAAGAGGCAAAAGGGTACTTTGGAAGCAAACATAGATTATATAAGAGTGCTAAAGAACAAGTAATGCATTCAGGAAAATATGCATATAGAGATAGAAGACAAAAGAAAAGAGATTTTAGAAAATTATGGATTACAAGAATTAATGCTGCATGTCGTGAAAACAATATAAGTTATTCAAAATTCATAAATGGTCTTTCAAAAGCAGGAGTAACAGTTAATCGTAAAATGTTAAGCGAAATCGCTATTGATAGCCCTGCAACATTTACTAATTTAGTTGATATTGCTAAAAGTGCATTAGATGGGAAAAAAGTTGTTAAAAAAGAAACAACTAAAACAGAAAAAGTAGAAACAAAAAAAGCTGATAACACTGATTTATCTAAATTAACTGTTGCCGAATTAAAAGACATGGCAAAAGAAAAAGGGATTGAGGGTATTTCAACTATGAAAAAAGCTGATTTAATTTCGGCATTAAAATAAGAGTAATTTTTTGAAAATTACTCTTTTTCTAATTTATCACAAAATTCTTGATAAAAAATGTCATCGGGTTTTTTTCTAAATATTTTGGCAATTCGAAAAGCCATTTCATAAGAAATTCGTCTTTGATTATGTTCTAGTTGCCAATAGTAAGTTTTACTTATATTTAATTCTTGAGCCATATAATTAAAACTATATTTATTTCGAACCCTAATTCTTTTTAATTCTTCCAAGCTATCACCATCCTAAATTAATTATACGTTAACTTTAAATTAATTTCAAGATAAAAATTAACTATTGATTAATTTTGTTTTAATTTCTTTCATTAATTGTTATAATTGTGTTAACAAATGGATAATGGAGGAATTTATGGTAGTAGGTAGTAGAATAAAAGAAGAAAGGCTAAAGAGAGAAATGTCGCAGCAACAATTAGGTGATTTATTAGGTGTTACTAAGGTTTCGGTATGCGGTTATGAAAATGGAACTAGGACACCAACCATGGAGACATTTTTGAAGCTAATTAATATTTTAAATATTGAACCTAATTATATTTTAGGTAGAGATGTTGATGTTGTTTGTGAAGGGGAAACAAAGTATGTCAAAAAAATGTCAAAGCTGGATTTAGCAATAATTAAAGAAATAAAAAAATATCCTAAATTATATAACAAACTTTGTTCTGATTTAAATAGAACTGTTGAATTAATGGATCGCCGAATTAATTAATAAATATAAATCATATTTAATATAATTAATTGACTAGTAATCTATTATGTGTTATATTTAAGAGGAGGGTGAGCAAAGTGCCTGTTAATAGAAGGGTTGACCCAATAATAGATATTGACAAGGCAAAAAGATTTCACCGTGATGAAAAACCAAAAAGATTAATAAAAAGATATGACCAACATAGTAAAAGCAGTAATAAATATGATGGTAAATCTTTTTCTGAAGTTTTAAATGAAGAATGGCAACGACAAAATAAGAAGTAGTTATTTAATAGAGAAAATTAGAGAACTAATGGTTGGTGGAAATTAGTTGATATTAAATAATGAATTACATATTTTTGAGCTAAATCGTAGACTTGCGTTAAAAGTTTAAGTGCATAAATCTTTATGAAGTAAGGTGGTACCGCGGGTTATCTCGTCCTTATAATCATGAGGATTTTTTATTTTAGGAGGAATAAATATGGAAATAAATAAATACATTGATCATACCAATTTAAAAGCTTATGCTACAAAGGAGGATATTGAAAGACTGTGTGATGAAGCGATTAAACACCAATTTGCTTCAGTATGTGTAAATCCTTATTATGTTAGTCTAGCAAATGAATTGTTAAGTAGATCTAATATAGCAGTATGTACTGTAATAGGATTTCCTTTAGGCCAAAATACGATCTCAGTTAAAGAATTCGAGGCTATAAATGCTGTTCAAGAAGGTGCTGATGAAATCGATATGGTTGTCAATATTGCGGCCATTAAAGATGGGAATTACAATTATGTTAAAGAAGAAATCGAAACAATTAGAGATTCTATTGAAGGCAAAACCCTAAAAGTAATAATTGAAACTTGCTATTTAACAAAAGAAGAAATAATTAAGATGACAGAAATTTGTAATGAAACATTTGTTAACTTTATTAAAACTTCGACTGGTTTTGGTAGTTCTGGGGCTAAAATAGATGATGTTGCACTTATGAATGAGCATAAAATGGATTTTTTAGAAATTAAAGCTAGTGGTGGTATAAAAAATTTTGAAGACGCCTGCAAATTTATTGAAGCTGGCGCTACCAGAATTGGAACTAGTAGTGGAATTACAATTCTGGAGGAAGCTAACTTAAAAAAAAATTGTCAATGTGATGAATGTAACGAAAATTAAAAGGTATGGGAGGTAATAAAATGAATTTGTATGATGAACTAGTTTGGAGAGGCCTTATTAAAGACATCTCTAGTGATGAACTAAAAGAAAAATTAAATAATGGTGGGCTTACATTTTATATAGGAACTGATCCAACAGCTGATAGTATGCATCTTGGGCACCTATCATCGTTCCTAATTTCGAAACGATTAAAAAAGGCTGGCCATAATCCTATTTTACTAATTGGTGGAGCAACAGGTTTAATTGGAGATCCCCGCCCAACTACTGAAAGAGCTATGATAACTAAAGATGAGGTTTCAAAAAATTTTGATGGATTAAAAAAACAAGCTGAAAAGTTTTTTGGTTTTGAGGTTGTCAATAATTATGACTGGGCTAAAGATATAAACTTTATTGATTTTTTACGTGATTATGGTAAATACTTTAATATTAATTATATGTTAGATAAGGATATAATTAGGCGTCGACTTGAAAGTGGTATAACTTATACTGAATTTTCATATATGATAATGCAAGCAATGGATTTTTTACATCTATATGAAGAAAAAGGTTGCACATTACAAGTTGCTGGTTCTGATCAATGGGGAAATATTACGGCTGGTATTGATTTAATTAGAAAAAAAACAAGAAAAGAAGTCTATGGATTTACTATGCCATTAGTTACAACCAAGGATGGTAAAAAATTTGGGAAAAGTGAAGGAAATGCTTTATGGCTTGATAAAAATAAAACATCTAGTTATGAAATGTATCAATATTTAATTAACGTTGAAGATGAAATGGTTATTGATTATTTAAAAATATTTACTTTTTTATCCAAAGAAGAAATTGAATTATTAGAGGAAAGCAATAAAAAAGAGCCACATTTAAGACTGGCCCATAAAAAATTGGCTCACGAAATAATAACTTTTTTACATGGTGAAGATGAATATGATAGAGCAATAAAAATAAGTGAAGCATTATTCAGTGGCAATATAAATAGCTTATCACAAGATGAATTAAAGATAGGTTTTAAAGACGTACCACATTTTGAAATCACAGAAGATACTAATATTTTAGATTTACTTATAAATAATTCTATTTGCTCAAGTAAAAGAGAGGCAAGAGAGTTTTTAAGTAGTGGCGCTATTAGTATTAATGAACAAAAAATTACCGATGAAAACTTTATAGTGACTAGAGAAATGGCTATTGAAAATGAAATTATTGTGATAAGACGTGGAAAGAAAAAAAACTATATAGGTATGTTTAATTAACCTATATTTTTTTTTGTGTTAGCTAATTTCTTTAATTTTGCATTATTTTCCTTTAGAATACTTAATTGGTGCTTACAATCACTAATATTATCTAAGCAACATCTGTCAATAAAAATAAGTGCTAAGATGAGATATGAACGAAAAACAATATTTAATATATCGCCTCTTGATAAATTATAAAAAAAATTTTCTCTTAATATATTTAATATAACTAATTCATGCATGGCACTGCCAAGTTTTACTAATGAATCCATTAATAGATAACAAAAAAACCATTTTTTTGCTCTATAATATTTTTATTGTATTCATTATCATTAAATTCATAGTGGCTTTGTTCTAGCTCATTATCTAACATAAATAAGTTCCCCTTTTTAATATTGATACTTTAACATAAATTAATTTAAATGTCAATAAAAAAGAGTTCATACTCTTTTTTATCTAATATCTAGTAGTTCTATCATAAAAGCTACCTTCTAAAGCTGGAAAATTAACTGCATATCTTGGATCAAAACGATTGGCATAATAATCGGCATCCCATGTATAGTAGTCCTTTCCAACTCGCCCATTAAAAATTGAAAAGTGTAAATGTTCTCCAGTTGAGCATTGATCCCAGTATTCAACGTATGGGTTGCCACCAACTGTTCCAATAACAGTATTTTTAGTAACCACATCGTTAACATTGACATAAATATCACGCATATGCATATAAAGACTAGTATAGTATTTACCATTTACATAGTGATAAATATACACGTAATTTCCACCACACTTTGTTTGCCAGTTAATTGCTGCTACAGTACCATTTGCTGTGGCATAGATTGGTGAACCACCAGCAGCAGCCATATCAACTCCTGAATGGAAATCGCTAGTCCAACCACCATTAATCCAATATGTTCGATAACCATAGTTACTACTTATATAACCATAATTTAATGGTCTCCAAAAGACTGTATCTGGTGGAAGTGCTTTATTGCCACATTCGTTAATATCCTCATTATCTTTACAACCAATATCGGTATACATTTCAATTATATTTTTTTGCGTTTCAATGGCATCTTCTATCGATATAGCATCCGATTCTAACTCGGTTATTTTATTGCCCAATTTTTCTATTTCTATTCCTAATTCTTTTTGTTTATTTGTTAAATTAATTTTTTCGGTACTAAGTTCCTTTTGTGTTTCTTCCTTACTATTAATTAAACCATTATATTCATCGATTAACTTATCATTATAACTAGCTAATTGTTCAGAAACAGCGGCTCTATAAATAAAGTCAGTAAAATCTTTAGCACCGAATGTATATTCTAAATAAGCTGATTCGCCATTTGCAATTTGCAAAAAGTTGACAATCTTCTTAATCTCTTCATTCTTTTCACCAATTTGCTTATTTAACTCCTCAATCTCATTAGTAAGCGTAATGATTTGTTCATTAATATTTTCAATTGTGTTACTTATTTCAGAGATATTTTGCTTTATATTAGCAATTTGCTCTTGTGTCAGATTTTTTTCGTTTTGATTATTTTTTAAATCCTGTTCTTTTTGGGCAAGTTCGGCCTTTAAATCCCCTAGTGTTTTACCAATTACTTCAAAGTTTGGAACAAAAAAATAGGGCATTAGTATAACAATAATACACATTATACCAACTAATCTTCTCAAATTTCATCCCTCCCTAGTATTAATTATATTTTAGCACACTTTTTAAAATTTTTAAAGAAAAAAATCAGATTACTCTGATTTTATCTGTTATAGAATTCAACGATTAACGATTCGTTAATGTCAGCATTTAATTCACTACGTTCAGGATATCTTACATAAGTGCCAGTCATTTTATTTTCATCATAAGTTATAAATTCTACACGATTGTTAATACTTTCTAATGATGACTTAATAATAACCATATCTTTAGAGTTATCCTTTATAGCAATTACATCACTTGGTTTACATCTATAAGAAGGAATATTAACTTTTTTACCATTGACAGTAATATGTCCATGATTAACTAATTGTCTAGCACCTCTTCTTGTTGTTGAAAAACCGATACGATAAACTAAATTGTCTAAACGACTTTCTAGTAATTTTAAGAAATCCTCACCATGAACTCCTTTTAATTTTCCAGCTTCTTCAAAAGTTTTTCTAAATTGTCTTTCTGTTAATCCATACATGAATTTAACTTTTTGTTTTTCTTGTAATTGAGTTCCGTAGTTAGATAATTTTTTACCTCTACCTGAACCATGTTGACCAGGAATAGTAGGTTTTTTAGCTAATTCTTTACCAGTTTCTAGAACAGAAAATCCAAATCTTCTTGATTTTCTATACATAGGTCCAGTATATCTTGCCATAAATTTTTCTCCTTTCATTCTATGCTTAGACATCAAACTTTTTATTTTGCCAAATTATAGGGTGTTTATTTTAATATTTTCGCTTTGCAGCCTAAGGTACGCAATAACCCCAATTGGTAATAAACACATCACAATTTTCAAAATAATGCTGCTAGATGCATACGCAATCAATATTATATTATGTTTTTCCTTATTAGTCAAGCACAAAACGACAATATTATTTCTAATAAACTACAAAAATCGTCAAAAAATGTAAAAAAAATGCAAAATTTTTCAAAAAGTATGGTATTATATATAATAGAGGTGGTAGTATGGATGGTGTAGCTTTAACAATCATTACATTAGTTGTCGTAGCTATAATCCTTATTGTCGTTGTCCTTAACGTAATGCAAAGTTCCAAGAACAAAAAGATGAAGAAATTAATAAATAATCTAGAGGTTCAAAAAAATGTTTTGGATAGTACGCCAATTATACCAGAACTTGCCAAAGTGGAATCTTATTTAAAAAGCGAAAAGATGGAAGTCATGTATAATGACTGGAAAGAACGACTTGAAAATATAAAAAATATTCAGATTCCTAAAATTACCGATATGATTATCGAGGCTGAGTATTCTCTTTCACAAATGGATTATAAAGCCACACTTTATAAAATTGCTAAATTAGAAATGGAAATTTATAAGGTGAGAACTAATTCAGAATTTCTTCTTAATGAAATAAAGGATATAACCAATAGTGAGGAAAAGAATCGGGCTATAATTACAAAGTTAAAGGCTAAATATCGTGAGATATACCAAAAATTTACTAATGAAAAAGAGAGCTATGACGATTATGAAAAGATTGTCTTTAAGCAATTTGAAATTATTGCCAAAAGTTTTGAAAAATTTGAACTTATTATGGAAAATAATGATTATACAGAAGTTAGTGAATTGGTTAGAACTATTAGTGATATGTTAAAACATATGGAAGTTATTGTATCAGAAATGCCTTCAGTTATTTTATTAGCAACAAGTATTTTACCTAAAAAAATTGTTGAGATTGGAGAAACATATAAACAATTATCTAGTAAAGGATTTCCTCTTGATTATTTAAATGTTGAATATAACATTGACGAGGCCTATAAAAAAATTGATGATATTTTAGCTAGAGCTGAAAAACTTGATCTAGAGGATAGTCTTTTAGAACTAAAGGTTCTTCATGATTATTTTGAAAACTTATTTAATGATTTTGAAAAAGAAAAGGTTACAAAAAATGTATATGATGAAGCCAATGAAAAGTTACAAAATAAATTATCTAAAATAAATGAATTGTTAACAGAAATATTTTCATCAATTGATGATGTAAAAAATTTATATGATTTATCAGACGAAAATATTGAGGAATTAAATAACATTAAAAAAGATTTTGATGCTTTAAATGAGGATTATAATGTTTTAATTCAGCATACTAATAATAATACCTTTGCTTATTCTAAATTAACAAAAGAAATTGAAAGCTTGATTTTGCGATTAGCTAATTTAGAAACACGTTTAGATGGTGTTTTGGATCAAATTGGTAGTATGCGTGAAGATGAGGTTCGTGCACGTCAGCAATTAGAAGAAATTCGTCTAATTTTAAAAGATTCAAAAAATTATCTTCGACAATATAGTTTACCAATTATTCCAAAATCATATTTTGTAGAATTAAGTGAGGCACAGTCAGCAATTAAAGAAATTGTAAAAGAATTAGCTAAAAAGCCAATTACAATTGATGTTTTAAATACACGTGTGGATACAGCACGTGATTTAGTTTTAAAAATTTATGGGCGTACTAAAGAAATGATTAAAACCGCCAAATTTGCCGAAATGGCAATTGTATATGGTAATAGATATCGTAGTAATACAGATGAATTAGATAAAAGATTAACTTGTTCCGAATTGTTATTTAATAAGGGTGATTATAAAAAATCTTTAGAATTAACAATTGAAACTTTAAATAAAGTTGAACCAGATATATATAATAAATTGTCTAATTTATACGAAATAGAAAGATAAAAAAGTAACTTAATATTACTTTTTTTGCTTGAGGTGGCAAAATGGAATATATAGATGTACTAGATAAAAATGGAAAAAAAACAGGTGTTGTTAAAACAAAACAAGAAGTCTATGAAAATGGTGATTATCATAGATCTGTTCATGTGTGGATTATTAATGATAATAAAGAAATTTTAGTTCAAAAAAGGCATCCTAAAAAAGAGACTTACCCTAATTTATGGGCTATTTCAGTAGCAGGACATGTAAGAAGTGGTGAGATAAGCATTGATGCTTTAAAAAGGGAATTAAAAGAAGAATTAGGACAAGTTGTAACTGATGACAAAATTGAGTACTTATGTACTTTAAGAAGGTACCAACCTTATAAAGACCATATGTTGCATGTTATTGATGATGTATATTTAGTAAATCTTAATATTGATGTTGAAAATACTAAATTACAATTTTCTGAACTTACCGATATTAAATATGTTTATTATGAATATCTAGATCAAATTTATAAAAATAAAGATCCTGAATATGTTCCTTCAACTTTAGAACATGAAAAGTTGTTTGACTATCTATATCAAAAATTTGCCAATAAATAGATTTAACATTATAGTATGCTTGATTTATTAAGGGTAGGATTTCTTGTGAATAATGAAAATGATAATTTAGATATGACAAATTTAAAGACTGAAAACGAAGATTATGTTAAAAATTTGGAAAAATATGAAAAGTTAAATGAGAAATAATCTGATATAATTTAGCGTGTTCTGTTATGGCCACAGTTGCTACTCTTGCTATAAGTGTGGGTATTATGTCACATAATTCTTAGTGTTTTACAGCTTTAGGGCTTGAATTTGCTTCAATATCTGCGATTGCCATTACTATAGCCAAAAAAGCTGGACTTGAGAATAGAATTAACGCAATTAAGGAAAAATTAGAACTTTTAGATTTACAAAATAATAATAATGAAGAAGAAAAAGGGAGAAGTTTATAATGAATATTAAAATTAAAGACGTAGTTACATTGAGCGATGATATTAGGTATGCTGTCGTTAGCAAAGTAAATTATGAAAATAATGTTTATTATTATTTAGCGGAAATAAATAATGTAACTAATATTAAGTTTTTAGTTGAAAATAAAGAAAGAAATTCTTTAGTAGAGGTAGAAGATAAAGAACTTATTCAAAAATTATTACCTTTATTTGTTAATAAAACAAAGGGAAAATTAAATTTAGATTCCTAAAGACTTTAAAGTCTTTTTTTGTTAGCATATATTAGCATATAATTAGTAAGAGTTAGTGTAAAGAGTTTTGGGTATTTTTTAATAAAAATCTTAGACTCTTTTTAATGTAATTAAGAATTATATATATCTAATGAAATTAGGAGTAAAAAT
>JAAWGF010000002.1 GCA_022795155.1 Bacilli bacterium
AGCAATATTCAGAAATAATTTATCCAAAAGAATCTTAAAACCCTTGACAAAGAAATTGTATACTGTTATCATAAATTCATTAATTCAAACAAATTTTAAATTTCAAAAGATTTAAGTCTTTAAAATTCAAAAAAAATCAAAATTATATTAAAAAATGCAAAAATAAAAGACCACTGATTAACTGGTTCAGTAGACGGAAACCTCTATGCATTTTCTATTACTAGAAAACTATCCTATTATCATATTATAATAGTTATTTAAAAATGTGTGAATTAGGTGTTACAATGTTACCTGTTGTTGATGATAATCAATCTTTAGTTGGTATGGTAGGAATGAAGAATATTGCTAAAGAAGAGATTTTTAATGATGATAAATATTTAAATTCATCATATGAAAATATTATTCAGGCGTTAAATGGTCAGGAAATAACTAAATATAATGAAGAAATAGCTGGTAATGTTTTAGTTGCCTCATATGATACTGATACTTTTATTAATGAAGTTGATATTAATGAAAATACAATCCTAATTATTGGAAATAGAACTGATATTTTAAAACATGTTCTAAATAAAAAATTAAAATTAATAATTTTAACAGGTGGATTTACATTAGATAAAGAATGTTTAGCTTTAGCTAAAGAAAATGAAACTAATATTATTTTAACAAAAGCCGATACTTTCAAAACTGCAAATATGATAAGCATGTGTAATTACTTAAAAACCATGATGATGACTGATGATATTATTAGTTTCAATGAAAGTGATGAATTAAATGCTAGTTTAGATTTAGCAAACAAAGTTAAATATACAAATTATCCTGTAGTTGATAAACATAATAAATGTTTAGGTTTGTTAAGACTTAGTGATATAACTGATCATTCCCGTAAACAATGTATTTTAGTTGATCATAATACAACGTTACAAAGTGCAGTTGGAATTGAAGAAGCCGATATCGTTGAAGTAATTGACCACCATAATATTGGTAGTATTGGTACATCTGCCCCAATTAATTTTCGTAATATGCCTGTTGGTAGTACCAGTACTATTTTATATTTAATGTATAAAGAAAACGACATTGAAATACCTAAAGAAATTGCTGGATTATTACTTTCGGGAATTTTATCAGATACTCTAATTTTGACTTCTCCTACAACAACTAGTATAGATAAAGAAATAGTTCCTATATTAGCTAAAATAGCGGAAGTAGATTATCAAACTTATGGTAAAGATATGATTAGCGCTGGGGCATCACTAAACGGAAAAACAGAAGAAGACGTAATTTATACAGATTTTAAAAATTATCCATTTAATAACTTAAAATTAGGTATTGGACAATTTTCAACTGTTAGCGTGGACGAAATACTAGCCAAGAAGGATAATTACATTAGGACAATTCAAGAAATCTGCACTAAAGAAGAATATTATTTAGTTGCATTCTTTGTTACCGATGTTATTGAGAATGGCTCTTATATTTTCTTTAGCGAATCTGCTAAGCCTATTCTAAGTAAAAGTTTCAATATCGATAATTTAGAGCAAGGTTCTTATTTACCAGGTGTTGTATCGAGAAAAAAGCAAGTGGTTCCAGTTATTTTAAATACTTTAGAAAATTAATACTGATTATTCAGTATTTTTTTATTAACATAGTTTTGCACAAATTGTGTTTAAAAATATTTATATTTATTCTATTTCTATTATTATAATTAATATTAAAAAAGTTTTGCACTAAAAATGTGCAAAACTTTATTTATGATAACTCTCATTATTCAAAATTTTATAAGCTCGATATACTTGCTCTAATAATAATACTCTAAATAATTGATGAGGGAAGGTTAATTTTGAAAAAGATAGTGCATAATTACTTCTCTGTTTTATTCGCATATCAATTCCATAAGAGCCACCAATTATGAACACAATATTAGAATTAATTATTAGTATATCAGACATTTTTTTAGATAATTCGATAGAATCTAATTGCTTTCCCTCTATTTCAAGAGTTATAACATAATCTTTTGGCGAAATATATTTTTCTAAAAGAGTGGCCTCCTTTTTTTTGATATCCGAAATATTTTGTTCAAAAATATCTTCTACTTCAATTATTTCTAATTTAGTATATTTTGAAATTCTTTTTTGGTACTCGATTATCGCATCTTTCAAATATTTTTCCTTTATTTTACCAACGCAAAGAATTTTAATCATACTTCTATCAACTCTGTTCTTTTATCTTGTTCAGCAATTAATATATTATCAAAATTTTTTTGATTTTTCTTTAAGCTTTCCCTAAGTGTTTCTAAAGCCAATTCTTTTGTATTATTATCTTTACTTATGTGGGCTAAAATAACATATTTAGTGTCATTACCTATAAATTTAGATAAATAATAAGCGGAATCTTTATTTGATAAATGGCCCTTATCCCCTAGAATCCTTTGCTTTATATGATATGGATAATGACCATTCATAAGCATTTCTACATCATGGTTACTCTCAAAAATATATAAATTTCTATTAGTTAACAATTTGTGATTTCGAAGATTAATATATCCTGTGTCAGTTACATAAACAATACTTTTACCATTATTTTCAAATACAAAACCATTTGCATCTTCAGTGTCATGCGAAATTTTAAACATTGTAATATTAACATCATTCAAAGAAATTTCTTTGTCAATTATTTCATAATTTTCAGGCTTGATCTCATTAAATATTTCGTGTAAAATTATTTCACTTAAATACAATTTTGTATGATATTTTTTTAAAAAGACTTTTATTCCTTTTATATGGTCAACATGTGAGTGTGTAATAAAAATGCCATCTATATCATTGGGGTCGACATTTAATTCCTGTAATTTTTTTTCAGTATATAGTGAAGAAGTACCTAAATCGATAAGTAATCTTGTTTTAGCACTCTCGATATAAGTACAATTTCCTCCACTTCCACTTGATAACACACAAGTACGCATTAATAAATACTAAGTGGATTAATTCGTTGCCACTCTCCGCCATACCATACTTCATAATGCACATGGTCTCCGGTTGCCCAACCTGTGTGACCCATATAACCAATAGGTGTTCCTTTGGCGACGACTTGATTTTGTTGAACATTTAGTTCATCCATATGAGCGTACATTGTATAATAACCATTATTATGATTTATGACAACATAGTTACCCCAACCACCATTACAGCTTCCGCTACCTCCACAGCCTCCAGCTGCAACAATAACGGTCCCATTATCAGCGGCATAAATTGGTGATCTATAACCTGTTCCAGCAATATCCAAACCTGTATGAAATTCGCGGCGACCATTTATTGGACTAATTCGCCATTGATAGTAAGATGTAATCATATACCCTGGATTAGTTGGCCAAGTCCAGCTTCCACTACCAATATTTGGTACGGCTTTGCCGCCACGCTCTATAACCTCATCAATTGGATATTTTAATATTTCATTTTCTCCGACAGGTTCTACGCTAATGACATCACCGTTTATACTCTTAGTTAAACGACTAACTCTTAATAAGCCATTTTCACCTTTTTGTATAACTGTATCATCACCAATTACTTTATCAGGATTAATTCTCTCTGTTACATTATATTTACTTTCAACCTCTTCGCGTACTTCTTTTTCTACTACTACTTTTAATTGAGGATCTGTAACACCAATAATGACTTGTTGTCCTGAAAATAATAAGCTTGATTCACTTGTAAATTGGCGATTAGAAATTAAAAATTCTGATGTACTAATTTTATTGTTCATGGCAATCGAATTAATTGTATCTCCATCTTGAACAATATAGACTTGTTGTTTGTCAGTTGTTCCAAATAGCAAATATTTAGCTAATGTAACATCATCAATGTAAATAATTTCATCAACCGGTATTTGCATTTCTTTAATAGTTATATTTTCTTCTACATAAACATTATTAATATAATAACCAATTGTTTGAATTTTGACTTGTGTTCCATCATAATATGCATTATAATCTAATTCTCCTAAATAAGTTTTTATCATTGATTCAACAGCTTTTTTAAAAATATCGGGATTTAAGACATAAACATTTTGAACTGTTGTTTTCGCTGTATCACTATCAATTGCTTTAATTGATATTTGATAACCTTTAACAGTAAATGGTTTATTTTCTGATATTTCTTCATAAATTTCTGGGACGGGTGTTGTTTGATTATTATAAGTCGTAACTTTTCTAACTTGTAAACCATTTGGTTCATTAATCTTGTCGGCATATAAATAAATTTGATGTTTAATAATATAATTATTTAATAAGTATTTTTCATTATCATTTAACCTTCCAGATAAACAATTAGTAATAATTGCAGAATTTTTAGAATTCATTAATTCACCTTTGGCTAATAACTTTAACTCACTATTATATTCTTCATTAAAATCGGCTAAAATTTTATTATATCGTTCTTCATCAGAATCAGACATATTATCGTTACAATCATAATCTAACAAAAATTGGTAATCTTCAACTTTGTTTTTAATTTTTTCCCCTTCGGCTGATATATAATCAGTCAATTCATCTTTAGATCTAATCGTTCCTATTAACTTATCATCAAGGTACACTTGATAATATTCATTAGGCATTTCATTAGCTCTATAATCAAATCCTAAAATAAAAATCATTAAACTAAAAATAGTTATAATTAATCCCATTCCTATTTTTTTCATATTCTCACTTCCTAATTTTCTATATCAATAAAAGTACTAGTATTCTTTTTAAATAATAATTTAATTGTACATGTTGGTCCATTACGGTGTTTAGCAATAATAAATTCACTAATACTTGTTTCAGGATCTAAAGAAGGAACTGGGACACCTTCACTCCCTGTATCTTCGGTCGAATTGCCATTTTTATTATAATAATCATCACGATATAAGAACGAAACAATATCGGCATCTTGCTCAATAGATCCAGACTCTCTTAAATCACTTAAAATTGGACGCTTATCGCCTTGACGTTTTTCAACATCACGAGACAATTGAGCCAATGCTATAATTGGAATATTTAATTCCATAGCTAATGTTTTTAGTGATCTTGAAATCTCGGCAATCTCTTGTTGACGATTACCAGCATACTTGGCCGAACCTGTGATTAATTGTAAATAGTCAATAACTACCAAATCCAAGCCTTTTTCTGAACTAGCCAAGCGTCGACATTTGGCCCTTATTTCACCAATACTAATTCCCGGAGTATCATCAATAAAAATATTTGATTGAGCTAATAAACTTACAGCCTCTTCAATTCTTTTCCAATCATTATGCTCTAAATAACCACTTTTAATTTTGTTACCTTCAACCTGACCTAATGATGAAAACATACGATTAACCAACTGTTCAGCACCCATTTCTAGGTTAAACAATGCCACTGTTTTTTTATTAGTAATAGCTATATTAGTAGCTAAATTAAGCGCAAAGGCAGTTTTCCCCATTGCCGGTCTAGCTGCAATAATAATCAGTTCATTAGAATGTAGCCCAGATGTTACTTTATCAATTTCAGAAAAATTGGTAGCTAACCCCGTAACCTCTCCTTTGTTTTGGGAAAGTTTTTCTAAATCCAATTGAGCCTTTAATACAACATCTTGTATACTTTTAAATTCTGTTCCTTGACGTGTTTTTACAACACTTAAAACTTTTCTCTCAGCATTATCTAAAGTTGTTGTCAATTCTTCATCTATTTGATAAGCAGAATCAACTATTTCTGTTCCCGCTGATATTAAACGACGTCTTATAGCTTTTTCGTTAACAATATCAATATACTCATCAATATTGTAAGCAGTTGGAACAGCATTAAAAAGTTCAGTAAGATATTCAATATCGCCTACTTGTTTTAACCAATTCTTATTAGCTAATATATCTGTAAGTGTCGTCATATCTATAGCTCTATTATTATTAGCTAATTCAGATAAAGCAGAAAAGATTTTTTGATGTGCATCTAAATAAAATAATTCTTCAGATAAATTTTCTATCCCACGCTGTAATGCATATTTTGATAAAATCATTGATCCTAAGACAGCTTTTTCAGCATTATCATTATGTGGCATTATTTTTTCTGCCATATTATCACCTATTTTTCTTTTACTAATTCCACTTTTAGTGTTGCAATTACACCCTTATATAACTCTATTTCAACATTATGAAAACCCAAGTATGATAAATTTTCTGTCGATTTAAGCATCTTTTTATCAATATTAAATCCTTGATTTTTTAATTCGCTACAGATTTGTTTTGGTGAAACACTTCCAAAAACTTTTTCTTGTTCACCTGTTTTAACTTTAAACCTTAAAACTATATTGGATAATTTCTCTCTTATAGATGTTGCTTCTTTTTTTTGTAATTCTTCTTTTTCTTTATTTTCTAATTTTTCTTGATTCAATTTCTTCAAACTTGTTGGGGTTGCCATAACAGCATACCCTTTATTGATTAAAAAGTTTTTTCCATATCCATCACTAACTTCTTTAATTTCGTTTTTTTTACCCTGTCCTTTTACATCTTTTATAAATATTACTTTCATTTAAATCTCCACTTCCTTATCCAATTCATTCATTAGCATATTTAAAGCTGATTCAATATTAACATTTTTAATTTGAGTCGCAGCTTCAGTTGAATGCCCACCACCACCTAAATTTTTTATGATATGTTCAACATTTTCTTTTCCAAGTGAGCGAGCACTAATCCCAACTTTATTCTTACTTATATACCCAATACAATAAGCACTTTCAACATTGTCAAATTGCAATAAATCCTCAGCAATTTGGGCTAATATATTACCATCGACAATTTTATTATCTAAAGTACAAATAGCAATATTAGTTTTAAACATATAACTATTTTCAATATATTTCTGACGTGACATGTATTCATCTTTATCTTCTTTTAATAATTCTTGTTTTAACACATTATCAGCGCCCATATTCATTAAAAAAGCCGCTGTCTCGTAAGTAGTCGATGCTGTTTTGACATTAAAAGAATTAGTATCTATTTCCATTCCAGCTAACATCATTGTTGCTATAACAGGATCAACTGTTTTGTTCATAAATCTTAAATAACCTGATACAATTTCGATAGTGCTAGACATATTAGAATTTATATAGTTTAAAATAGTATTTTGGATATATTGTTTACATTTAATATGATGATCAATAACAATTATATTGTTAGTTTTCATAAGTAGGCTAGGCATTTCTACCATTGTTGGCTTATGCACATCTAAAATAATAATAATAGCCCCATCCGTTAAATGTTTTAATACATCGCGCTTGTAGATATAGTTGAAATTTAGTTTTGATTCTTGTAATTGATTCAAGCATTTTTTTATCGAGGTATTTTTTTGATTATTATCTATTAAAATATAATTTTCTTTTTTTAAAGAATTGGCAATGCTAGATAAAGCAAGTATAGAAGCAAAACCATCCAAGTCCATATTTTGATGAGTCATAAATATAATTTTTTCGCAGTTTCTTATTGATTGCGTTAATTGTTTAAATATTTCTTCCATACTATCCTCCATCTGTATATATATTATACTACAAAAATGATAATATGTCTTTAGAAATTTTTGTTAATTATTTTCTTGTCATTACAAAAAATCCTTAAAATATTTCTACTTTAAAGATTCTACCTCTTCTTTTGATAACCCAGTTGATTTAACAATAATATTAATACCCACTCTTTGTTCTAACAGATTCTTAGCAATTTCTGTGTTTCGTTGATTGATTCCTTGTCTTTCGGCACTAAGAATTTGGGTTCTTTTAATTTTTGCTTCTTCTATTTCTGCATCATATAACCCAATCATTTTTTCGTCACTACTTAGTTCATTTAATTTTTTAGAAACTTTCATCATTACTAAATCATCTCCCGCTATATTTCTCGCAAACTCACTTGTATCTGACATTAATAATAGGCAATATTTTTCTAATTTACTCAAATTTATTACAGGTTTATTATAAAACATTTTCCTAATATATGCTAGGTCTACATAATATCTTGTTGGGTTTTCTGGCAGTTTAAAGTTTTTTGTTTCTTCTTTATATGAAAATATATAAACTTCTTGATTTTCTTTAAAATTACTAAAATTATCAAAACATATTTGTAGTATTTCTTTAGCGTTTATATAGATTATAGACATTAGCTGATATTTTTTCAAAATAGGCATGATCTTTTCTAAATATTCCCTCGTAATAATCTTTGTTCATCTCGATATTAATATATCTATTTCCAACACTTATAATAATATCACTACGCATTTTTTTATCCTTTTTATTACCAATTAAATAATCAGAGTTTTCAACTGTTATATTTTCTAATTCACTTAATGGTATACCTGTTATATAATGAATCATTCCTTTTAAATAATCTCGATTATCAGGATCTAACATTATCGCTTTAAACATACAATCATATATTCCTAACAATAATGGATGTTTAACTTATCTTTCTTTTTCATTAACCAATTTATATCCTCCCATAGTAAACTTACAACATAACTTTTCTAAATCCTTTTTTAAATACAAAAAATTACGAAAAAATCGTAATTTATCATTTTGTTTAAAAAGTTATTATTATTGTTTATTTCTAATTTTATTGGCTAATTCATTAATCTTCTTCATACGATGATAAATACCTGATTTTGTAATTGGATTCCCTGTTTCAGAAGTTATAATAAAACTTAATTCTAATAGCGATACCTCTGGATATTTTTTTCGATATATAGCAACTTCTCTAACCTTTTCTGGTAATAATTCTAAACTTGCTTCTCGTTCAATTAATTCAATATCACCAACTTGGGTATTGGCTGTTAATATCATTTTATCAATATTGGCTTGTTCGCAATTATTAAGCCGATTAGTCATATTTTTATAATCACGGTAAATTCTGATATCTTCATAATATAAAACAGCTTGATTTGCCTTAATAATTCTTAAAAAATCACTTATTTTTTCGGCCTCTTTTATATAAATCATATATTTATTTTCACGTTTAATAATCTTACTATTTAATCTATATTCATTTAATTTACTTGAAATGAAATTAGCATAAGTATATTTATTAACAATCATTTCTAAATGATATCTTGATGTTTTTGGATCATTAATGCTACCAACCGCAATAAAAAGTCCTCGTATATAGGCTCTAAATAATTCAAAATCATCAATCATATATTGTTCGGGAATTTCTAATATTTGATTGTTTTTTTTAATACTAAGATCGTCTAAAATAGCATCAATATCTTTTGATAACTCTAATATATAAAGATGATTTTTGTTAAAGTTATAACCCTGTCTAACAATAATTTGGGGTTTTATATGATAGATATTAAAAATTAAATTGTATATATGCTTAAAAACAACTATATTTTCTGTACAAATTTTAATTGTATTAGTTATTTCGGATATGTTATTAATAATAGCAGATAATTCACTTATATTCTCTGTTTCAGAAGTATTTAAAGCACAAATTTCTGACTTTACGCTAGCAGTAAAAGACATTCTTTAGCCTACAAAATGCAAGAAAATATGTTAAATCCTAATTTTAGCACGTCATGTTTTATTGACCCACTTGATGTATCTACTAAGTCGCATTCAATAATTTTTACAGATTTATCTATATTCTCTTTATCTAAAACTACTGGATCTTTTTGTTCTAAAACAGAATATTTTTCAATTATTTCTGATGTTATAGTTCCATTATTAACAATAACTGTATCAATTTTCTTTTGGCCTAAATATTTATTTAGGGTGTTTATGTGATCACTAACTTTAAATTTATCTGTTTCACCAGGTTGAGTCATAATATTACAAACATACATAATTTTAGCACTGCTTTTATCAATTTGTTCTATCATTTCTTTAACGATTAAATTAGGAACTATACTAGTATATAAGCTTCCCATACTTAAAACAATTAAATCAGCATCCTTTACAGCTTTCATTGTCTCTGGTGTCAAAACTGGTTTTTCCTTATAAAAAACTTCTTTTATAACACCATCGTAATTAGTAATATTATGTTCTCCCTCAATCATACTTCCATCTTGCATTTGGGCCATAAGAGTACAATTATCTTCGGTTAATGGTAAAACCTTTCCTTTCAAATTAAGAACTTTACTTAGAGATTCGATTCCATCAGACATATTTCCAGCGATATTTGTTATCGCTGTTAAAAGTAAATTTCCAACTGTATGTCCATTTAATTCACTATTTGTCTGAAAACGATAATTAAATAATTCTTCAACTAATGGTTCTGTTTCAGCTAAAGAAACCAAAACTCGTCTAATATCACCTACCGCTGGAATATTAAATTCTTCTCTAAGCTTTCCTGTACTTTTTCCATCATCACTAACCGTTACAATAGCAGTTATATCAACAGGAAAATTTTTAATTCCTCTCAATAATGTTGATAAGCCATTGCCACCACCTAAAATAACTACTTTCTTTTTCATTTAGTTACCCCCTAAATATTTTAATACACTATTAGCTGCTATTGCTGCTTCACCAACAGCTGTTGTAAGTTGATAAATTTCTTTTTTGATAATGTCGCCACATGCATATAGCCCTTCTATATTAGTCCCCATTTTAGCATCAACAATGATATAATTTTCTTCACATTTAATATCATTATCATAAGCCAATTCAGGTTCATTGTGATTGCTAATAAATAATCCAACACAATCAATTTCTTCTTGTTTTTTGCTAGTAGTGATTTCTATTGAATTTAGTTTCTGTCCAATAATATTTAATTTAGTAATACTACTATTATAATATATTTTAATATTACCACATTTATTTACTTTTTCTAATAATAATTTACTAGTACTATCAAAACCTTCATTTTCACATATAATGTTAACATTACGGCATATATTCGATAAATAAATAGCTTCCTCTAGGGTACGATAATCATTTCCAAAAATACTTACAATTTCATCTTTGAAAAAATTGGCATCGCACAAAACACAATAGCTTATACCTTTGCCAATTAGACTTTCTTCAGATTCTAAGTTCAATTTTGCCACTTTTCTTCCGGTTGCGATTATTACAGATTTACTTGTAAATTCTTCTAAATCCGTCTTTATATAGAAAATTTCCTTATTCTTTTTAATACTTAAAACATTTCCATATTTATATTCAACATCGAGATTCTGAATTTGTTCAAAAATATTTGCAGCCAACATTGCACCCTCGATATTGATAAGACCTGGATAGTTTTCAACTTTAGGACTCATGTTGATTTGTCCACCTGGAGCACTTTTTTCTAGTAATAAAATTTTTAATCCTGCTCTTTTTAAATAAATAGCAGACGTCATTCCCGCAACACCCGATCCTACAATAATGCAATCAAAAATTGATGTCATTCGTATTCTCCTTATTATTATATTGATTTTTAAACACAGATTTTTTTTGAAAAAATAACATTAATCCAAGACCGACAACTATCATTAATAATGACACTAATTGCGCCATTTTAAAATTTCCTAACATTAAACTATCAGTTCGAAGCGATTCTATTAAAAATCGACCAATACCATACCAAATAAAGTATATGCTTGTTACTTGCCCTATTTTGATATATTTATATCTCCTTATTATCAATAGAAGAATGAACCCTATTATACACCATAAGGATTCGTATAAAAATGTTGGATGATGATAAGCTCCATTTATATACATATTATCAATAATAAAGTTTGGTAAGTGTAATTTATTTAAAAAATCCAATGTTGTTACTGGTCCATAAGCCTCTTGATTAAAGAAATTTCCCCATCGGCCGATTGCTTGACCGATAATTAAACTTACAACCATAATATCAGCCATACGGAAAAAATTAACTTTATATTTTTTAGTATAAAATAAAGTCCATAAAATACCCGCTATGATACCTCCATGAATAGCTAAGCCACCTTCCCATACACGGAAAATTGCTAAAAAATTAGTACTATAATAATCTAAATTAAACAAAACATAATAAAGTCTTGCCCCAATTAAAGCAATAGGGATTAGAAAGAAAAAGTAATTAATCATTAAATCTTCTGGAATTTTCCACTTTTTTGCTTCTTTTAGAGCTAGAATTCCTCCAATTAGTAACCCTATAAAAATCATAACGGAATACCAATATATTCTAATAACACCTAAATCTAAAAAAATTGGGTTCATCATTTTTCCTCCTTGCCAAGAATTCCCTTAAAAATAATACTATCCATAATAATATTTAATATTGATATTAAAATAGCGACAAAAAAGCTCATAAAAATACCACCGGTTATATCAAAATGTGATAATAAAATATAATCTACAATTTTTAATATAAAAACATTAATTAAAGGGTAAAAAAGACCGAGCGTTAATCCTGTTAATGGTAATGTTAGCCAGAAAATAAGTGGCTTTATTGTCTTATTTAGTATATAAATTAAAATAGCAGTTAAAAGCCCCCAAAATCCAAAATAATTCGGATCAATATAAATGGATTTATCACTGCCTAAAACTGTAGATACACAAATTAAAATAAGTGCATACCCAATCATACGCAAAATCCAATCAAAAATGGAATTAAATTTTTTGTATTCCAACTTTAATTTCCTATTTTTCATTAAATTCATCTCCTAATTTATTATACCATTAATTGGGAAATATGCAAACGAAAAAGTAAGTACTAAAAAACGAACATTTTTGTCCGTTGCAAATTTTTAATTTTGGTTATAAGCAAATTAAATATAATCTATAATAAAATTACCTTTTTTGGCTATTTTACTAATTATTAATTTTTAAATATGAAAGGTTTATTTTCAATAATGTAAATAAATTGTCATTATTTGTAAAACTATTCACTCTGTAATTCAAATAGTATATCTCTTAATTCTGTAGCTCTTTCAAATTCAAGATTACGAGCGGCCTCACGCATTTCCCTTTCGATTTTTGCTATCATTTTTTGTTTTTCTTCTTTTGATAATTTAGAGGTTTCTGTTTCAGTTTTCTCTTCATTAATACTGATAACATCATGAATTTCTTTGATAATTGTTTTAGGAATAATATTATTATCTTTATTATATTTTTCTTGTATTTTTCTTCTTCGCTCTGTTTCATCAATGGCTATTTTCATCGAATCACTAATTATATCCGCATACATAATAACATGTCCATTAGCATTTCTTGCTGCTCTCCCTATCGTTTGAATTAGACTTCGTTCACTACGTAAAAAGCCTTGTTTATCAGCATCCATAATGGCAATTAAACTTACTTCTGGTATATCAATACCCTCTCTTAATAAGTTAATTCCGACTAGTACGTCATATTTCCCTAAACGTAAATCGCGAATAATTTTCATTCTCTCTAATGTTTTTACTTCACTATGCAAATAAGCAACTTTAATATCAATATTTTTTAAATAAGTAGTTAATTCTTCGGCCATACGAATGGTTAATGTTGTAATTAATGTACGTTCATTTTTTTCAATTCTGTTATGAATTTCTTCAACTAGATTATCGATTTGTCCTTCGGTTTTTCGAATTTCAATAGTCGGATCTAATAAGCCTGTTGGTCTTATAATTTGTTCACTAAATATGTCATTACATTTCTCTTTTTCATAATCACCAGGGGTTGCCGAAACATAAATAATTTGATTTATTTTTTGTTCAAATTCGTCAAATTTTAATGGTCTATTATCTAAGGCACTGGGTAATCTAAAACCATAATCAACTAATACCGATTTTCTTGCTTTATCACCATTATACATACCTCTAACTTGTGGAACAGTTACATGTGATTCATCAATAATCATCAAGAAATCTTTACCAAAAAAATCAATTAATGTTGTTGGCGTTTCCCCAGGTCCTTTTAAAGCTAAATGTCTAGAATAATTTTCAACGCCACGACAACTTCCTGTTTCGCTTAACATTTCCATATCATAATTTGTTCGCTCCATTAAACGTTGGTATTCTAATAATTTATTATTCTCTTTAAAATATTTTAAACGTTCTTCTAACTCTAATTTAATGTTTTTAATCGCTATCTTTATTTTTTCTTCACTAGTTACGAAATGACTTGCTGGAAAAATGGAAATAACTTTCTTATTATTAACAACAACCCCCGTTAAAATATCAAACTCAACAATTTTTTCAACTGTATCTCCAAAAAAATCAATTCTAATTCCTTTTCCATGCTGATTAATAGGGATTATCTCTAAAACATCACCCCTAACACGAAAAGTTCCTCTTTTTAAATCAATATTATTTCTTTCATATAGCATATCGACTAATTTTTCTAAAACTTGATCTCGATCAATTTCATCTCCAACTTCAATTGTTAACATTTTCTTTTTATATTCTTCAATTTCACCAATACCATAGATACAAGATACAGACGAAACAACGATAACATCATCATATTTCAATAATGAAGAAGTTGCCGAGTGTCTTAATTCGTCTATTTCATCATTAATCGAAGCATCTTTTTCAATATAAGTATCTGTTTTAGCAACATATGCTTCCGGTTGATAATAGTCATAATACGAAACAAAATATTCAACGTGATTATTAGGGAATAATTCTTTTAATTCGCCATAAAGTTGTCCCGCAAGAGTTTTATTATGAGCTAAAACAAGAGTTGGCTTATTTACCTCTTTTATAACATTAGCAATGGTAAAAGTTTTCCCAGTTCCAGTTGCTCCTAACAAAACCTGATCTCTTTTTCCTCCTTTGATACCATGAACTAATTCAGCTATGGCTTTTGGTTGATCCCCTGATGGTTCATATTTCGATACTAATTTAAACATTTTGTCCTCCTTGTTATGACTATAGTCAACCAGAATATTCGTGTCCAAAATTCAAAAATTCGTGTCCAATAACTAATTAAATCATTTAAATTTTTGTAAACACGAATAAAAATACACTTCGGCCACAAATTTATTTTATAAAAATATAAAACATAAATTGATATTTTATTTTACTTTCCAATAACCACCATTATCTGGTCCAATTCTTTCTATAATATTATTATTCACTAATTTTTTAAGATTATATTTAACGCCATCTGATGTAATATTTAAAATACTAGCAAGTTCATTTCTTGTAATTTTAGGATTTTCTTTTAATAATTCTATAATTTTTATTTGATTATTGTTTAATTTCAATTTCTAGGTAGTTTTCTGGGTAATTTTTTCTAATGATGAATGAATACACATTAGCATAAAATTAATAAATACATTCACATTACCATTAACATGACACTGAGCAATAGAATCATAATATTTTTGCTGATTTAAATATATTTCTTCTTCAATAGGAATATATTCAAACTTTGAATTCCAATTAGTTAAAATTAAACTTACCCAAAATCTAGCCATTCTACCATTACCATCACTGAATGGATGAATATATACAAAATAATAATGAAATATAGATGATAAAATTAGTGGATGAATTTTATTTTCATTATCAATCATAAACTTAAATAAATTTTTTATGAGAGATGGAACTAATATAGATTGCGGTGCTGAATAAATTACTTCATTTCCTTTTTTTATCTCTATCATCAATAATAATTAAATCAAGTTTTTTTTCAATCTCTTTAATAATTTTTTTATTATCACCTGTGATACAAAATACTGGTGTCATTGTATCTATATTTTTCATTTTAAATTTCTCCATTCTATAAATTTTTATACTATTATATTAAGAACACGAATGGACACGACTTTGGGCCACAAATTATATTTGCTCATCTAATAATAGTTAATGTTGTTTAATTCTTTTTTCTGAATTAAATGATAATAAATTGCCCTAAATATAAGGGTTTTAGGAGTGTCACTATAATATGATACAAAATATTTGACATGATTATTAGAAAACAATTCTTTTAATTCACCATAAAGTTGTCCCGCAAGGGTTTTATTATGAGCTAAAACCAATGTTGACTTATTTACTTCTTTTATAACATTTTCAATGGTTAAAGTTTCCCCGGTTCCAGTTGCACCAAGTAAAACCTTATCCCTTTTTCCTTCTTTAATACCATGAACTAATTCATCTATGGTTTTTGGTTAGTCACCACTTGGTTTGTATTTTGATATTAATTCAAACATATTTTATTCCTTCCCTTTGTGACTAAATATACAAAACAACACAGCATAACATTAGATGTGTTTTTCACTATATAATTCTGTCATTTTTTGTCTTAAAAATATGACCATCAAATTACTTTGTTATTTATTATACCCTAATACTTAATTAAAATGCTGTTTGCCATTGTAATATATTATTTTCAATACTAATATCTAATTCGCCTTCATAGATTTTTTAATTTTTGTTAATAATTATTTCATAGCGCTATTATTTAAATTGTTTATTTCTAAGTGCTTTTGACCAATTATATTCATCAGTTACTGGTTTAACTATTGCACCTTTCTTTATACAAATTCTTGATACGTTTTTATTTAATCTCATTAAAAAATCCTTTTTATCTTTAGCTCTATAATATTCGTTTTCTATAATGTTATAAAATTCATCGCATTTTTTATCTAAGTCCTCTTGAGATTCATATGGAATATTAGCTCGATATGGAGCATCTGCTAGTATAATCGCAAGAACCAATTTAGGAGAATATACATATCTGTATCTGCCACTAAGATATGCATATGCTAAAGAAGCAAATCTTTTATCAAGTATTGCATCTATTATTGTTCTGTTATTACAAGTTATAAATGTTCCATTTTTAAGAGATTCAACTTCTTCATCATTGTTTAACCCTTTTGTGTAGTTATACCAATATAGTATTCGATCAAAAATAAAATGAATTGTTCCTACCTCTTCAAAATTTTCATTATATAAAGCTCCTATATAATCGCATGCCAAGCAATAATTAAAAGCATTAAATTCTTCTTCTGTGCCGTCAATATCACTACGTTCTTCTGCAAATCCACCCAATTCAATAACCATAAAAACGCACCTCCTTAAATAATAATCATGATTTAAAATAAATATCAACTCTAATTATTTATTATTTCTAGTAAAACTTGATGTTTTTTCCATCTTTTATTCCTTTTACTAATTCTCCTATAGCTTGTGGTTGATCTCCAATTGGTTTATATTTTGATACTAAGTTAAACATTTTTTCCCCTTACTATAACTAATTTTAAAAGTTATATTTTTAACTTATTTTCTTAGTGTTTTAGATTTTTAATGACTTCTCCTGTTTAATCGAATATAGCTCTTCATATGATGGAAATGCATCTGGATTTGTATAAAGACTTGTTGATCTAAAATTAAAATATGTGTGTGGACTGGAGCATCCATAGTAAATTGATTTATCTCTGTATACTTGTATATTACCATTTATTACCCATTCTGGTATATTGTTAAAACTTGCTAAATAGTGATATTCCGAATTCATTTCTTCATCACGATACTTTTCTATATTATTGATATTTGTGTATGAAATTTCTTGATTCGAATAAGTTTTAAATATTGGTACTGATACTTCTTTAGGACGAATATTACAAGATCTGCTTTTATAAATAAAATTCCAAACCTCATCAAAATTCTCTGGGACAACTGTTGACAAAAAATAATTTTGTTTATCAAAAGCATTTGGATTTCCAATTTCAGCATACTCTATATTATATTTAACAAGAGTATTGAATAGTTTAATCATTTCATCAATTCTAGTAATATCAAATTGCTCATCATTAAATAAATGTTTAAGATATGAACAATACTCTCCATTAGGTAATATTTTATCGAAATAAAGCAATATCTCAATACCTTTAAATTTTTCTCTATCACGAAAATTTGATAGGCAACGAAGATGTCTAAAAGCTCTATCGCTAATATCTCTTTTTTGATTACAAAAAAATACAATTTCTTTCTCAAGAGCAAGCATAGATTCATATATTTCTTCTTTACTACACCCAAAATCAAACATACTTTTTATAACTTCCAAATATATTTTAAATTGCCTTATACTTTTTTTCTTCACCTAATACAATCATATATATCCTCCCAAACTAAATTTTAATAATGCCTATTATATCACTTTTTTATTAAAAAAGCAAGGAAACAAAATCTGATTCCTTGATATTATAATTTCAATTTTTAGAAAAGAAAAGCATACTATTCATCGTTAAATGAATAGTATACTATAAATTATTATTATTTAAAAGTTTTTTTAAAACAAAATTTTGTGTAATGTCTTTGCTATTTCATCTTTAGTTTCTGTTCGATATTCAACCCCATTCTCCCCTACAAAATAGGCAATATGTTTACCATCACCAATTTTTGATAAGTCATTGGCTATTATGTATTCAGCATTATTTTTTTCTCTTAATTTAGTAGCAACTTTAATTAATTCTTCTTCTGAAACCCCATCAAGTAATTTAAATCCAATTAACTCTGTCAAAGGAGATATTTTTTTATCTCACCTATAACTTTAGGAGTAAGATCTAATTTAAACATTAAGTCTGGCTCATATGATGAAATTTTATGGTCATCACTAACGGTAACACTAGGTTCGCGTAATATTTTTAAAATACCTTCTCTTAATTCATCTAAAGAAACACGATTGTTATATGCATATTGCGCTAATTCACTTGCTAACATGCTTGCTGTAATACTATATTTTCCTTTATAATCTCCAACAGCGGCACTATGAACAACTGCATCTATCTTTTCTGATGTTAAAATATTCTTAAGAGCATTTAATAAATCATCCGTTGATTCTACGGTAACATACTTTATTTTAGGTGATTCTACCAATGGTTTCCTCGTCAATTTTGTTGATAAATAATAAAGATTATTTATATTTTTTTCTTCATTTTCTATAAAATGTGTAGCAATCGTTGCACCTAAAGCACCCGTTGACATATTTGTAATTTTCATAACAGCATCAAGCCTTTCATTCGTTGGACCGGCTGTAATAATAATATTTTTTTTCATTTTTTTAAAACCTTCTTTCTTATCATTCCAACCTCAATATTTTTAGGATTATTCATATAACTATCACTTCGACCAAATCGCGAAAAATTATTTATAAATTCACCATAAAAATATTCAGATTCGTTTCCTAATCTAAGTATTGATGAAACATAATCATCCATCAATATTCCTTCTTTTAAAAGCCACTCTTTTTCATGTCCCTGAATTGGGCCATAAATATAACTTTTGCCATTACCATAATCTTTCCCTTGATATGTTGAAACACAATTTACCATAAATGTATAAATATCTTCTCGGTGATTATGAATAACTCTACTTTCATCTAAGAATACTCGAGGATTATTATTAGAACAAATGCATATAATTCCAAACAAATCATCGACACTTCTAACGATGTAATGAGCATTTTGATAATACTCCATACAATTAAGAATTATTAATTTTTTATCATTAAAATAAAATGTATGCTCATCCAGTTTGTTTTTCATAAATTCTTCAACTGTACCATTCCGTATATTTCTTATCATTGGTTCTGAACCACTTACATTATATTTAGGAATACAATATTGTTTTCCATCTTTATAAACAATTGTAATATTTATTCCTTGATTATATATGCTACCGGCAATGACTAATCTTCCGTTCGATAACTCATTATAATAATCATCATTAGCTCTTATGTAACACATTTCGGGAAATATAATAATATCTGGATTTTTGATTTTAATAATTTCTTTGACACATTCCATATCTTTTTTTAATGCTTCGGTTTCAATTAAGAATTCATTCTTATAATCACAATCTAACTGCACATTTAATTGAAAGCCCAAAATTTTTAAATAATCCACTTTTTTACCTCCTTCTAATTGTATTTTATAACAAATAATAATATAATTAAAATACATATTTGTTATACTATATATAAGGAGGACTTATGAATATAGATTTAAATCTTTATTATATTTTTCATACTGTAGCTAAATTGGGAAGTATAACTAAAGCTTCCGAAGAACTATTTGTATCGCAACCTGCTATCACGCAATCAATTAAAACATTAGAAAGTCTAATAGGAGCAACTCTATTTATTAGGACTAAAAAAGGGGTAATTTTAACTGAAGAAGCTAAAGTTTTATATAATTATATAGATGAGGGTCTTACATTTATAAAAAATGGTGAAGCTAAATTTCAAGAACTAATGAATCTACAAGATGGAACATTAAAAATAGGTGCTAGTACTACAGTAACTCAACATGTTCTTTTGCCATATCTTGAAAAATTTACTAATCTTTATCCCAATATAAATGTTTCTATTACCAACCATTTGACATCTGAATTAATAACGCTCCTTAGAAATGGCACAGTTGATATATTAATTCTTAATCTCCCAACTGAAGAATATTTTGATTTAGAAATAAATCCATTTATGGAAGTACATGATATCTTTGCCGTTAGTAACAAACTAAAAAAATTATTAGAGAAAGAACATAGCTTAACCGATCTTTTAAAAAATGACTTTATTTTTCAAAAAAGTCCCTCTAATACGCGCACTTTTTTAAATAACTTTCTATCTTCTAAAAATATGGTTATCGAACCTAAATATGAAGTAGTTAGTTTTAATTTAGTTAAAGATATGACCAAAATAGGTCTTGGGATTGGATATCTTACAAAAGAATTTATTGAATCAGAAATAAAAAATAAAGAATTATTTCCAATTAAAATAAAACCTAGTATTCCACCACGACAAATAGGTTTAGTAACTATTAAAAAAAATATTCCTTCTTTCGCTGCTCGTTCATTTATTAATCTAATTTTAAACAAAAAAAAAGATATTCACTAATATAATCTTTAGTAAATATCTCATATTAAAAAATATATAAGTCAAAAACTAGCAATTAGTATTTTTACATTTTTTTAGAATCTTGTAAGTTATTATTTTTTATTTTGTCAATAAAAGCAAGTTTTTCTTCAATTTTGGTGTCTTTACTCTCAATTAGATAATTTGAAACCTTCTGTAATAGTTGCTCAAATAATTCAGTAAATGTTAATTTTTGATTTAATAATACTTGCATTTTTTTATTTAAAGACATTCCAAATTGATAATATTGATATTGTTGATAATCTACATTACCCAAGATTTCTTTTGGTGATTTTTCCTTTTTGTTTTGGCATTTTTTAATTTTTTCTTTACTGTTTTTTATATTTTCAATTATTTGGTCCTTAAATCTTTCTAAAGTGAATAACTCTAATTCTGATAAGAGTTCATTTTGTAAATTTTTAGATTGACTTGCGATATATTCTTTTTCTTCATTAATAATTTCTAAATATTTTTTCTTCAATAAATCAGGATTTTGTAATAGTATCATATTTTCCTTTAAAAATTCATTGTTCCGATTTTGACTTTCTAAAATATTTTTTCTATCTGATTCAAGTTCAAGGAAAACTATTTCATCCCAAGCACATAGTCTTTTTGAACATCGATTCAAGCTTTTATCTACAGATTTACTAAATATTTCCTCTGTATTTTCAGAATTACAGGAAGCTACGATAATAGTTACTAGTGAAAATATATCAGAAAAATGATTTCTACTTTCAGAAGTATTAGAAATATATTTAAAAATTTCTGGAAAAATATAGGGATGATTATATTGATCAGCTTTATTCCAAGCATTACACATCTCTTTTGGAATAACCATCATTAATAATGTATATGTAAGATAATAAATATGATATAAATTTTCTGGACATATAAGTAAATCATTTTCGGAGTAATTTATAAGATTAGAATGATACTCTGCTTCACCTTCGTTGAGCATATTTAACATGTCTTTTGGAAAAGGAAATTCGCTTGGATAAGCAAATACTTGATTTACATGTTGCAATTCATGCTGCAATGTATACTCTAATTCTTTTCTATTAACTAATTCAATTTTTGCTCCACCCCGATTTACTCCATAAGCAGACAAATAATAATCGCCATTTGGATCTAAAAAATAATTTTCTCCTTTTTTTGATAATCTATTCTCTACTTTATCGATAATATTCGCGGGGATTTTTTTTATGTGACTATATAATATACATTTAGGGTTATTTATTATCTCTAAAAAATCAATTATTTTTAAACTTTCTGTTTGTCTTAATTTTTCAAAAGAATTTTTTATATAATCATCTAAACTGAAATTGTCCAAAATATTGGAGTTGGCATCATAGAAATTGAAAAAATAAAGTAACCACCCAATTAAAGTATTGGCAGTTATATCATCATTCCAATTTTTTTCTTGCATAATTTGGTTTAATTTTTTAAGATATATTAATAAATTAGTATAATTCGGCATTTATATCATCTCGCATTGCTTTATACAATTCAAAATCAATATTTTTGACTTGTTCCAATTTTTCAATTTTTTCTTCTTTAGAATTAAAGATATTTTTATTTAAAAGTATATTCCATCTATCAATAATTTCATAAACTAAATCTTCATTTTGACAAATTTCAAGATATTTTAATTTACAATTCTCTGGCATATTTTTACACCCCTTATAAATTAATTATACCATATAAAATAGGATAATATCATATTTAAATTTATTAATTTATGAATTACAAAAATAAAGGTTATGATAACATACTTATTAAAAAAAGCAATTATTTTACACACTATCAATTAATTCTTTTATTTAGGCGTTGTTTTTATAAAAAAAGAATTTCCTATTAAGAAATTCATAATTTTACAAATATATTTGAATTAATTTTCTTCTAATTTAAAGTGAATATCGTCATTTATCAATTTTTTTATATCTTGTTTAGTTGGTTCTTGATTACTAATTATACGATTAATACACGTATAAAGAATTCTAAGACGAACTTTATCATCTGGAGCGACATTTATAAATTTTAATTTAATAGGATATCCACAATCTAATAATAAATTTAGTAAAGCACTACTCTTTTCAAATATTATTGAAATTGTTGAAATTGATTTATAAGGGATTGTATACATTTGTTTTTTTATTTTAAATTTACTAACACTATCAAACAGTATAATTTTATTATCTGTAAAAACGCCATGATCTCTAGACGTTTTATATGCTACTAATATTTTTTCATCATCTAAAACATAATGCCTAATATAACCTGGTAATTCTGATTTATTAATGACATTAGAAAAATTGAATTTTTTTGTTATCTCTTTATATTTTACATAAAACACTTCTACCACCTAAATTAATTATAACATAATTAATTAAATTATAAAATTAAATGTATTTTTATTTGTTATTTTCTATGATAAAATTTATTGACATTATAATATTTCTGTGTTATTGTAATTTAATATTTTTTCATATATTTATAAGGAGGGAAATCTTTATGAAAGAAATTAATTATATGAATAAAACTTTTTTAAAAAAATTAGCAAAAAAAACACTTAAAATTACTAAGAATACATTAATAGGTATTGCCACTATATCTACAGTTGGAGTGGGTGGATATTCGGCATATATTCATAATTCTTTAAGTAAAATTGAAATAGATCAAAGTAAAGTTAAAAAGATTGTTGAAACATATGATGATGAGATTACATTTGTTTGCTTAAATGACTCACAAGCTATCAATATAAATCCCTGTTTTTGGGAACCAAATGCAGTAGAATATATTGAAAATGCTTTTATAAAACAAGGCGCTAATGTTAAATTTATTAATTCCTCATCTTTGAAGTTTAATAAAACTAATCATATTGATAAGATTTTAGATAATAATTTAAGTTATGAAGAAATTAAAAACTTAAATTTATTAGGAGCTAAAGCAGCTTTTAGTAAAATTTCTTCTGACTTTCATATTCCAATTGATTGTGGATTTATAGGCTCCGTTTTTGTTGATCCTGTTAAAGATGGTGACGAATCACTTTATATTTCTTCAACAATACAAAATAGTAATAACCCAATTATTTTATATACTTGTGGCGCTAACGATTTAATGCGAGCTCTTAATAATAATCCTTTATCAATAAAGAAATATGATAAAGATGGAAATATTGCTGATAATTATTTATATAGCGTTTATAAAGCAAATCAAAATTCAACTTTAGATAATATTATAAATGATGTAGAAAATAATTTTAAAAACATTTATGCTTTAAATCCTTCTTGTCAAATATATGCTTTATCTCTTTATCTTCCTAACAATGTTTCTGGTGAAGACATGCAACCATTTGTAAAAATAATAAACGAGTACAATAAAAGATTTAAAGAGTTATGTGATGATTACAATGTTCATTATATTTCAACTTCTGATTTAGCTGAGGTATATATGGAAACAGCTAATTTTCATATTAATGAGCAAGGGCATAAAATTTTAGCTAATCTTTTAATTAATGAAATTGCTAAAAATAACTTGAGCCTAATAGAAAACAATTGTCAAAAGAATTCAATTATTCAAAGTAAAGGATTAAGTGGGTTTGCATGCAGTTTAAACGATGAAATTGATTTGGTCCCATGTGAAGATTATAACGAATTAAATGCTGAATATTTATATGAAGTTCAAAAAACTATTAAAGGCGAATTTGCAGAAGAAAGAGATTTATCTAATAAAGCAAAAGAATTGACAAAAAAATATTAATACTATCAAAAAATATAGACTTTTTGTTTAAGCCTATATTTTTTATCTATTATTATCAATAAATGCATCCAATTCGCCATTTTTAAAATAAATTGTTTCCTCATATTTTTCTTGATTTCTCACAGGTAAGAAAATAGATAATTGGACTAAATTATTTCCACATTTTGAGCATCGATATTTCTTTATTCCACAAGCATATATTCCTATTGGTATATCTTTTTTACTAGAAACTTTTACTAAATTTTTTTTATAGTATTCAGCGTTTTCATGTGAAACATAATGACCTACCGACATTGGTAGCATAAATAATTGCTTGTAATTTTCGGTCATCGCTATTTGACAAGAACTGCACCAATCACTATGAAAAAGTGCCTTTATTTTTTTTATTATCCCCATTTACTTATCGTTTTGGCGAGCGGTTTCTAATACATTAACCATTTTATCAGCTTTAGAAATACCTGTTAAAATATAATCACTATTCATTTTAAAACGTTGATTAGATTTAAATGTATAAACGCGTACTTTTACATCATCGATTGTAAATAAGAAACTTACGCAACTACTTCCTTCCATAAAGCCAACTCCGCCTTTTCCATCATCAACCCAAGCTTTACCAATTCTTTTAGCAGAAATAATATAACTCTCGGTTGGATTCCAAAAAAATTGAAGTCCGATTTTTCCAGCATTTACATCAACAATTACTTCAGCTCCATCGCCATAAAATGTGTTATTTTGAACTAATCCTTGTTCTTTAAACATATTTTCTAATCTCTTTTTATTTTTTTTAAAGATAATTTTTCCTCCAAAAATCCACCAAATGATTGATATAAAAGGTGAACCTAATAATAGAATAACACACATAGTACCTTCTCTGAAGAAATTATAGCTTATTAAATAACAAATTGTAATCAAAATTACAGGTATAAATATATACCCTAATAAATATAATAAATTAATTTTTTTGATTTTCTTATTTTCCATTCTAACACTCCTTTTAAATTTAAAAATTAATCCCATTCATTTTTTGTTTTTTCTTTAGGATGAATAAAATAAGGAAATATACCCATTTTTGAACCTAGCATATGGAGAAGAATAAAACAAATAATAATACTTATTATTCTCGTTATAATAATTGGTATTTCAACATAATCATCTAGATTTTGTTTTCCCCCACGACCTAACATGTCAATATAGAAATCATATCTACTTAATTTTTTAGAATGTTCTATTTGTTCTAAAAAATAAGTGTCTTGGTTTAAATCATCATATACTATTTTACCGACAGGCATTATAGAATCACCATCATAAATACTTTCACCTGTTTTTTGAACAGCTTCCATATTAATTAAGGCAGCAATCCTTTCTCCTGATGGAAGCGTTAAAGCATACATATAATAGTTGTTGTGATATCCAGCACCCTCATTCATATATTTAATACCTTTTGTTACAACTGTAAATTTTTCGTTATTTAGTAAATCTTCTATATTTTGGGCTCTTAAAATATCTTCACTAGCTATACCACCTATATCATTTTCTTCAACCTCATGTTGTTTTACATATGAATCATATTTCTTAGTATATATTTCTTGAACAATCTTGGTTGGGATAGAACTCAATAAAAAACTTATAAATAGACAAAGCCATATATCAAATCGTAATCTACGATAAAACACAATTAATTCTCCTCATATATAAAATATTTTAATAATAATACAATTATGCATCTTATTTATTTTTTAATAAATCACGAATTTCTTCCAATAATAACACTTCATCACTTTTTTTGCATGGTTCTTCCAACTTTTCTTCTTTATGTTTAAATTTTTCAAATATTTTAATCATCAAAAATATACAGAAAGCAATAATTAAGAAATCAACTATTGATTGAATAAATGACCCATACGCAATATTTGCATCATTTATTTTGATACTCAAGCTATTGAAATTTAATCCGCCTAATATTGTCCCAATTAGTGGCATAAGTATATCATTTACAAGGCTTGTAACTATTTTCCCAAAAGCGCCTCCTATAATAACTCCAACTGCCATATCAACAACATTTCCTCTAGAAATAAATTTTTTAAATTCATTAACTCCTTTAGTAAGATTTTTGGTTATTTTTATATTCTTTTTCTTTGACATTATGATTACTCCTTTTCAATTAGTTATACAAAAGGAAATATACCTTTTTGCATATTTCCATTTAATTTTATTTTTCATCGTTCTTTTGAATCTTAAATATTACTTGATACATATCTTCAAAATCATATTCTTCACATTCAATTGCGAATCCATATTTTTCAATAGTGTCAGAGCAATTTCTAATAGTATTAATTACTGTTCGTAAATCAACTTTAGATTCAATAACGCTTTCAACGTTTCTCTCTTCCATAATCTCTTCTTTCCTAACTGATTCTGCAAGAATATTATCTGCTGGATAATTAATAACTTTTGGTGTATCTTCTATTTCTTCAATATTATCTTGGAAATCATAAGTATCATTTAATGTATCAATATCACCTTTATCTATTATTGGATTTGATACAGGCTCTTCTTTTATTTCTTCTAATTTACTATTATTAAATGAAAATTCATTTTGATTATTTGTTTGTTCTGTAATATTGTTTTCTATTGATTCTGTCTCTAAAAATTGATTTAATGAATTATTACTTTCAACAAGAGGGGTAAAATTAAATGTTTCTTCGTCAGAAATTTCTTTTTTATTATCATCTGTTATATCTTCGTCATCTTCTGGTGTTAACATGGTAAAGAATTTATTTTGTTGAATGGGCTCTTCTTCTACATTATTAGTATCAAATTGATTAAAATCTTTAATACTGTTATTTTCCAAACCATTTTCAGACATCAATAGATTATCAATATCTGCTAAAGGTCTTTCAACGTAAATATCTTGAGCATTTTTTTCAATATCATCAACATCTACAAATCCTGGATTGATATTATTAATATTTGGCAAATTATCAATCATATCATTAATTTCTTTTAATTCCTTTTCATTGTTTGAAATTGGACTTGCTTGAATAGGTTCCTCTTCTATTTCCTCAACAATAGGACTAGTTGGTATATCAAAGTTTCCAAAACTTTTCATTTCTGAATTGTCATCACTACTCTCAAAATTTTCTGCTTCTAAATTATCTATGATTGGTACTTGAAGTGGTACCTCACTAATTTCTTCAACTGGTACTACTTTTTGTTCCGAAATTGGTGAATCTATATTCAAAAAATCTAATAATTCTTCATCTTTATTATTATTCTCAAATGAATTAATAACTTGATCATTTGGATTTATAAACTCGATAGCACTAGAACTTTGAATAGCTGGTTCTTCAACTTGAACACTGTTATTCATAAAAATACTAGGGATTTCTGTTTCAAATTTAGTTTCTGTTAATCCAGTAATTTTTCCTGCTAAAATATCATTAATTAAATCATCTGTCTTTTTAACAGTTAATCTGTCTTTTATTATCTTTTCTAAGATATCTTTTTGTTTTTGTTTACTCTCAATTTTTAATAAAGATCTAGCATGACGTTCAGATATTTTTTCATCTAATAATGCTTCTTGTACATCATCATCTAAATTTAATAGTCTTAATTTATTACTAATAGTAGATTGTGTTTTACCTAATTTTTCAGCTAATTGCTCTTGAGTTAAATAGCCCATGTCCAATATTTTTCGATAAGAAACAGCTTCTTCAATTGGTGTCAAATCTTGTCTTTGAACATTTTCAATTAATGCCACTTCAGCACTATCTTTATCATTTAAATCAGAGATTATAGCTGGAATTGTCCTTTTTCCTGCTAAAAGACTTGCTTTATATCTTCTTTCTCCAGCAATTATCTCATATTTATCACCTAATCTCCTAACAAGAATCGGTTGAATAACACCATGCTCTTTTATTGATTCTGCTAATTCTGTAATTGCTTGTTCATGAAATTTAAATCTTGGTTGAAATCTATTTGGTAAAACATCATCTAATTCTAAATCTACTACTATTTTTTCGTGGTTCATATGTACTCTCCTTCCACTACTATTTTTTCTATTTATAATCATACTATATTTTGGGAAATATTTCAATTCTTTTTTGAATATTTTAAAAAAAAGGGAAAAGAAACAAAGATTTAACTTTATTTCTTTAGATGGTTGCTATTTTATTAAGTTCATTTTGGATTAAACAGTAGTTAACTATTCCTAAGCCTGTTATTGTTAAAATCAAATATATAACAGAATAATTATTACTTTGAATACCACTTTTTAGTTTTGCTTCATACATGACTTTTCCTATTTTATAATTCCAGTAAATATAATAAATGCCAAATGTAACAATGGATAAAATAACACAAACTGCAATATTTTTTTCTTTAATCATCAAACTAACCTCCATTCTCTTTTTTATTTTTTCATATTTTAAAAAGAAAAGGGGGGTTACAACCTTAAATTTTAATTAAAGAGGTTTCTTTTTTATTTGTGAATATGGGCGAGGATATTTTTTTGAGGTTGCTTTTAATTTTTTAAATTTTAGTATTGTTCTCGTACTATTTTCAGATGGCAATAAAAATTCTAGTTTATCAACCAACTCGCAATTTAATTCCTTTTTTGCATAATCAATTTCCAATATTTCCCGGGAAATATTAGCTTTTAAAGGTATAAAATATTTCCCAGATTTGACTAATGGTAGACAATATTCTAATAAAATATTTAAAGAAGCAACAGCTCTAGCAGTGACAACATCATACTTTTCTCTTGATTTTCTACCAAAATCTTCAATTCTAGTATGTAAAGTATCAATGCCAACTAGATTTAACTCTTTTATAACAGCATTTAAAAAATCAATTCTTTTATTTAATGAATCCACTAAAGTAACATTAATTTTGGGAAATAATATTTTGATAACTAAACCAGGGAAACCAGCACCTGCCCCAACATCACATAAATTTTCAACTGTATTTAAATCAATGATTTTATTTATTGTTAAACTATCATAAAAATGTTTTAAATAAACTTGTTCTTTTTCTGTAATCCCTGTTAAATTGATTTTTTCATTATATTCTATTAACAATTCATAATACTTTTCCAATTGTTTTAATTGACTTACGTTTATATTAATATTTATTTTTTTTAAATTTTCAATAAAATCATTTATGTTCATAATTATATTCCTTCTTTAAATAAATCATCAATATTGATATGTCTGCAGGATTAACACCACTAATTCTTAATGCTTGTCCAATTGAAACAGGTCGAATATCTTTTAATTTTTGTTTTGCTTCACTCGCTAAATTATGAATTTTATCATAATCAATATCAGGTGGAATTTTTTTATTTTCCAAATCGAGCATTTTTTGAGCTTCTCGATTAGCTTTTTCGATATAGCCTGCATATTTAATATTAATTTCAACTTGTGATAGTATATCTTGATTAGAACTTAAATAAATAAATTTTTTGATGTGATTTATTGTAATTTCTGGTCTTTTTAATAAATCATATAAAGTTATACCATCTTTAATTGGTGTTGAACCTATTTCAATTAAATATTTATTTACTTCTTCTTTAGGTGTTATTTTATTATTTTTTAATGTCTCATTTATTCTTTCTATATCTTTTTCTTTATCCAATAATTTCTGATATCTTTTCTCATCAATTAGACCAACATTATAACCTAATCTTCTTAATCGTAAATCAGCATTATCATGACGAAGTAATAAGCGATATTCAGCACGTGAAGTTAATAAACGATATGGATCCCTTACACCTTTGGTAATTAAATCGTCAATTAATACTCCTATATAAGCTTCATTTCTTTTTAAAATTAGTGGTTCTTTATCTTCTAATTTTAATGAAGCATTAATACCCGCAATTAAACCCTGGCAAGCAGCTTCTTCATATCCACTAGTTCCATTTATTTGTCCAGCCGTATATAGATTTTCAATAATTTTTGTTTCTAATGATGGCTTTAATTGTAACGAATCAATCGCATCATATTCAATCGCATAAGCATATTTTAATATTTTGGCATTTTCTAAGCCCGGAAGACTATGAACCATTTTTTCTTGAACATCATGTGGCATACTTGTTGAAAAACCTTGAATATAGATATCATCATAATATAAACTTTCCGGTTCTAAAAATAATTGATGTCTTTCTTTGTCGGAAAAACGAACAATTTTATCTTCAATTGATGGGCAATATCTAGGTCCGACACCAGTTATATCATTTAGTCCACCATACATACTAGATTTATTTAGATTTTCTCTAATAATTTTATGAGTTTCAGGTGTTGTATAAATTAAATGGCATGGTACTTGGGATTCAATTTTATATAAAGGGCCAGTATCAAAACTAAATGTATGATATGTATTATCACCATACTCAACTTTGGTTTTAGAAAAATCAATCGAATTTTTATCTATTCTTTGTGGTGTCCCTGTTTTTAAACGAATTATTCTAAATCCTAATTCTTTTAAATTATCACTTAAATGATTACTTGGCTTTTCACCATGTGGTCCTTCTCTTCTTCTTGTATCTCCTACCATGATATCAGCTTTTAAATATGTCCCAGTTGTTAAGATAACAGCACTACTATAAATACACTCTTTATTTTCTAAAATGACTCCTTTTATTTTATTATCCTCAACTACTAAATCTTCAACTAAAGCTTCTTTTATTTCTAAATTATCTTGTTTATTTAAAGTTTCACGCATATTTTTTGGATAAGTTATTTTATCAGCTTGACAACGAAGAGCTTGGACAGCTGGTCCTTTAGCGTTATTTAACATCTTTATTTGAATATGTGATTTATCAGCATTAATACCCATTTCTCCACCTAAGGCATCAATCTCTCTTACGACAATACCTTTAGCAGAACCACCTACTGATGGATTACAAGGCATATCAGCAATATTATTTATATTTCCTGTTATTAATAGGGTTTTATGTCCTTTTCTAGCACACGCTAAAGAAGCTTCACATCCAGCATGACCTCCACCTACTACAATTACTTCGTAATTCATACAATACACCTTCTTATTTACTTTTTTATTATACTATTTTAGAAAAGAAAAAGAAACATAATTGTTTCTAATTACTAATTTTTAATACTTTTTTAAAGTTTTTTTAAAAATGTTTCATTTTATTATGATTCCTTATTATTATCATCATAATCATTATCTGATATTATATCATTAGATATATATTTAGATATATTAAAAGACATTATTTTAACTTGATTTTCCATAAAACTATGATCCCAAACATACCTATAATATCCAGTTCCATCTTCCATAGGTACTAATTCACCTAAAAAATTATGTCTTATTATTAATGGATTTTTACTCATAAAAAATCTTCTCTTCTTTTTTATGTACTATTATATTCTTAATTATATTCTATGTCAATGAATTTATTTTCCTAAACAGAATTGACTAAATAATTGATTAATTAATTCATCTTGATAAGTTTCACCTATTATTTCACCAAGTAATTCCCATACTTTTTTAATATCAATCTCTACCATATCAATAGGCATATTTTTTTCTATACCATTATATATACTAGTTATATTAATTAAACATTGTCTTAATATCGAAATACTTCTAGCATTTGTTAAAAAATTATAATCTTCAGTTTCAATCATTTCTAAATTGAACATATTTTTAATTTTATTTTTTAAATTGTCAATCCCAATATTTTGATTTACACACATCATTACTATATTATCTTGATTAATTATAGAACTTAATTTTTGAATATTTAATTTATTATCTAAATCCATTTTATTTACAACAATAATATAATTTTTATCTTTAATTTTATTTAATATTTCTATATCCTCAAAATTCATTTCTTCATTATTATTTAAAATATAAATAATTAAATTAGCTTGATTTATTAGATTATAGCTTTTTTCAACACCCATTTTTTCAACAATGTCATCTGTTTTTCGAATTCCGGCTGTATCAATTAAATTTAACAAAATTCCATCAATTAATATTTGACCTTCAACTATATCTCTTGTTGTTCCAGCAATATTCGTTACGATTGCTTTTTCTTCATCTAATAAATTATTAAGTAAACTACTTTTTCCAACATTTGGTCTTCCTATTATTACTGTTTTGATTCCTTCTTTTATAATTTTCCCATTTTCACTATTATTCAAAATTTCTTTTATATCATTTTCTATTTCTTTTATTTTAGATAAAATAATGTCATTGGTCATTACTAAAATATCCTCATATTCAGGATAATCAATATTTACTTCAATATTAGCTATAACTTCTAATATTTTTTTTCTTAAAATTCTTATCATATTAGAATTTTTACCTTGTATTTGATTAATAGCAATATTTCTTGCCTTTTCACTTTTAGAATTTATTAAATCACTTATAGCCTCTGCCTCTAACAAATCAATCCGCCCATTAAAAAAAGCTCTTTTTGTAAATTCTCCTGGTTCAGCTAAACGGCAGCCATTTAATAATAATAATTCTAAAACTTTATTTGTTGTCGTTATTCCACCATGACAATTAATTTCAACAACATCTTCGGTTGTAAATGTTTTTGGTTTACGCATAACGGATACTAATACTTCATCAATGATTTTTTCATTTTCAATAATATAACCATAATTAATAGTATGACTATCAACTAAATTTAAATTTTTACCTTTAAAAATATTATTAACAATTTTTATTGAATCATTTCCACTAACTCTAATAATTGATATAGCCCCAATACCTAAAGATGTTGAAATAGCCGCAATTGTATCATTCATTAATTCACCTTAATTTGATTTATTTCTTTTATATATTCCAATATATCTCGGTAAATTTTTTACATTTTTAAATATTTCCATTGAAACGTACTTATCAACACAAGTAATAACCCAACCTTCTCTACACATTGGAGGTTTTATATTTAGTGGAAACATATGTTTTTTTATTATATCTTCTACTCTTTTATTCATTAAATTAGGAAAATAAACTTTCGAATTTTTTAAAGCTTCACCAGCATGGGCAAATCCATGTTTTTTAAAAAAAGGGCGTGAATCCTTGACCTCTTGCCATGGTTTATAATAAAAATCATGTAATAATCCACCGATAGCAGCACTCTTATAATCTAAATGAAAACGTTTAGCAATTCGATATGATAAAATGGAAACTGCTAAACTATGATCATATACTGTCCTATTTCCATGATGACGAAATTCTTTTCTTCTTAAAAATTCAGGATTTTCTAAAATATCTTTTACAATTGAATAATATTCTGTATCTTTTTTTAAATATCTATCTATTTTCATAATTAGCCTTCTTCCTTTATTATTCTATATTATATTAATAAATTAGTCAATTTATTTACCTAAAAAAAGAAAATTAATTTACATTAATCTTCTTTATATTTAATGATTATATATCTATTTGGTTCCTCGCCTATACTTTCTGTTATTAATTTATTATATTTGCTTACATAATTATGAACTATCATTCTTTCATAAGAATTCATTGGATCTAATTTAGCATCTATTTTAGTTTTTAACACTTCATCTATTATTTTTTTTATTTCGTGTTCTAAATTATTTATTTTTTTAGCTTTATAATTTGATGCATCAACATTAATACTAACAACATTATTAGTTATTCGTTTAATTATTGTTCTTATAATCGTTTGAATAGCATCTAAATTTTTACCATCTTTACCAATTAATATAGCATTATTATCTGATACTAACATGACATTATAAATATTATTCTCTTCTTTAATTTCACAATTAATTTGAATACTCATATATTTTTCTAAATTTTTAAAAAATTCTTTAATATAATTTTTTAAATCATCTTTTTTTATTATTTGCGCTATTACTTTTTTCCCTTTAAACAAACCGCCTTTTTCTTCGATTTTTGTAATAATTATTTGCTCTTTTTTTAGATTTAATTCATTTTCTATTTTTTCAATTATTTCTTCAATATTTTTTCCTTCATACTCTAATTTTTCACACATTTATTTTTACCTCTCTTTACAAGCAAATTTTGAATAATTGTAAATGTACTATTGGCAATCCAATATAATTCAATACCAGCTGACATTGTAATTGAAGCAATTCCTATAAATATTATTGAAAAATTACTCATCATCTTCATTTGTTTTTCAGCTTCTGGAGCCATTGTTGCATTACTATTTAATTTAAATGAGAAATAAGTAGCTAAGGTAACAAGAACAATTAATATAATATAATAATAATGACCATTTTGCATACCTATTATTGGGCTGGTTCCTAATTGTAATCCTAAAAAATCTTCTTCAAAAATAGCAGGCAATCTATTCATTGCTTCAAAAAATGCAAAAAACAATGGAATTTGAATAATTGAGAAAATACAACCAGTCATTGGATTAATCTCATACTTTTTATAAATCATTAACATTTCTTGACTCTTACGCATCATATCATCTTGGCTAGTTTTATTAGCATATTTTTTTTCTAAATTTTGTAATTCAGGTTGAGCCTTTTTCATATTTTCTGATTGCATAGCAGCTTTTCTTGTTATAGGATATAGTATTAATCTTATTAATAAGGTTATTATAATAATTGATAATCCATAATTTTTTACTAATTGTCCTAATTTTATAATTACTATAGCAAGGGGTTTTACAAATATTGTTGTCCATATGCCATCATATTTTGTATTATTAAAACTCAAATTTTCACATGATGGCAATTCACTTAAATCAAAATTATATTTTTCATAAGTAGATATAGTTTCTTCTGCTTCAGGTTTACATAGTATATTAGATGCTAAATTTTGGCCTGTCAATTCATTTTTAACAACTTTTTTATCATCTTTTAAATATTTAGTACATCCTGTTAAACTAAATACTATCATTGTTAATAATATTATTTTTTTCAAATTTTTTCGCACATTTATTCTCCTTTATTATATTAAATTTTTTTAAAATATCATTTAATGAATTGGATATTTCAATAAAATTTAAATCAAAAATTCCCTTCCTTACCATTATAATACAATTAAAGTTATTTTCATAGCTATTTTGGTCAAGAATATTTTTTAATTGTCGTTTTATTTTATTTCTTATAACAGCTTTTCCAATTTTTTTACTAACAGAAAAACCAAATTTATATTTTTCTTGCTCTTTTTTTTCTAAAAATATAATAAATGCCTTTGTTTTATAAGGTTTTATATTTTTTATAATTCTATTATATTCATCATTACTTTTTATTATATTTATTTTCTTCATGACATCCCTCTTATAGTAAAAAACCACTAATTTTATAGTGGTTAATTTTAATGTGATAAAACTTTACGACCTTTTCTTCTTCTAGAATTAATTATTTTAGTCTTCATTCGTGCTAAAAAACCTTGTTTCTTACTTCTTTTACGATTATTTGGTTGATATGTTCTTTTCATTCTCTACACCTCCTGATTATAAAAATTTTTTCGTTGCTTTATAAATTATATATATTTATTCATTATTTGTCAATTATTTTTTTGTTTAAACATAAAATGTTCAAAACTTTTAAACAATTTATAATTATTGTCAATAAATTTTAAACATATATGTTCAAAAAATGATTTAATTAAAGATAATTTCTATTATTGTTGTGCAAAAAATGTAATTTTTTATTTTTTTATGTTCAAAACTATTTATTTTTTTATTTAAATAGTTTAAAATAAGTTAATAAGTTGGGAATAGAGGTGCAAAAGTGTGGATTTAAAAAATATTTGGGAAGAAGCTTTAAAAAAATTCAAAGATAATTTGTCATCAATTGTTTTTGATACATGGTTTTCAGAAACAGAATTATTAGAATTAAATAATAATATAGCAAAAATAAAGGTTCCAACACATGTTCATAAAAAATATTTAAAAGAAAATTATAACGATTTAGTTTGTGAAATATTTAATGAGATAGCTGGGTCTAATTTTCAATTTGAATATTATACTGAAGAAGAAATTGACGAAAATATAAAAATTAATACCGATGAAGTAGGGGTCCCAGCATTTAATTTTAATTCTAATTTAAATCCTCAATATACATTTGATAATTTTATTGTTGGAAAATCTAATAAATTTGCTCGTCTTTCAGCTTTAGCGGTTGCCGAAAAGCCAGGCATAATGTATAACCCTTTATTTTTATATGGAAATAGTGGTTTAGGTAAAACACATTTAATGCACGCGATTGGAAATTATATTGTTCAAAATAGTAAAAAAAAGGTGTTATATATTACAAGTGATGATTTTATTAATGATTTTGTTGATTTACATAGGAAAAATGACGGTAATAATATTGATGATGTTCAAAACTTTAAGAAAAAATATCGCGATATTGATGTATTAATGATTGATGATATTCAATATTTACAAGTTGCAGATAAATCACAGGAAGCTTTTTTTCATACTTTCAATGAATTATATGCTAATAACAAACAGATTATTATTTCTTCTGATCGATCACCTGATGATTTAAAAAGATTAGAAGATCGTTTGAAAACAAGATTTAATTGGGGACTTACAGCGGATATTCTTCCACCAGATTTTGAACTTAGAATGCAAATAATAAATAAAAAAATTGAAAGTAATTTTATGCAAGAAGAATTTCCAGAAGATGTAAAAGAATATATAGCTAGTAATTGTTCTTCAGATATTAGAAAATTAGAAGGAGCTATTACAAGGATTACAGCATATGCAGCTACTATGAATGAAAAAGATATAAATTTAGATTTAGCGATTGAGGCCTTAAAAGACTTTTTCTCTAAGACTGTTATTTCAAAAAATAAGATTGAACAAGTTCAACAAATAGTAGCACAAAATTATAATATTTCATTAGAAGATTTAAAAAGTAAAAAGAGGGTAGTAACAATTGCGCTTCCTAGACAAATTGCTATGTATATTTGTAGAGTTGTTTTAGAAGAATCATTACCTAAGATTGGAATTGAATTTGGAGGTAAAAATCATACTACTGTTATGCATTCCGTTGATAAAATAAAAAAAGAAATTAGTAAAAGAAAAGATTTTGAAGATGAAATAAAAAAATTAATTGGACAAATTCAATAGTTTTGAACACAAAAAAATTTTAATATTTGTTTATATGCAATGCTTATTTATTTTTTCCACATTTTGAACATTAATAATATTAATAATTATAAAAAAATAATATATAAAGGAGGATTTTATGAAATTAAAAATTAAAAAAAATATTCTTATGGAAAATCTAAACTATGTGATAAAGGGAATTTCTAGTAAAAATTTGATACCAATATTAAATTGTATTAAATTTGATTTAACTAAGGAAGGTTTATATATGATGAGTACTGATAATGAAATTGCTATTAAAACTTTCATTAGTAAAAATGAGATAGAAGAGATAATTGAAGAAGGAGAAATTGTTGTATCTGGAAAGTATATATATGAGATAATAAAAAAATTGCCTAACACTATTGTAAACATTGAAGAATTGGTAGATTCAAAATTATATATATATACTGAAAATACTTCATGTAATTTTAATTGTAATAATGTTAATGATTTTCCTGATTTAGATTTAGAAAATAGTTTAAGTCCTGTTTTAATTAGTAAAAAGTTATTCAAAACAATTATAAATCAAACGATATTTGCGACATCTAATCAAGAATCAAGACCTGTATTAACAGGAATAAATATAAAAATAAATGATGATATATTAGAGTGTACAGCAACCGACTCTTATCGATTATCAAAAAAAATAGTAAAATTGTCTAATAAGATTGATGATAATATTAATATTTTAATACCTACTAGAAATTTAAATGAATTAGTTAAGTTATTTAGTGACGAAGAAGATAATGTAGAATTACATATTTTTAGTAATAAAATTATTTTCAAATTTGGTAATATTGTATTTATGTCACGACTTATTAATGGAACATATCCTGATACTTCTAAATTAATTCCTACTAGTTTTGAATTAAAAATTAAAGTTAATTTAGATGATTTTTATTCTTCATTAGATAGAGCGTCATTATTAACTAATGAAGATGATAAAAATACAATTAGGTTAGAGAGTTTTGAAGATAAAATTAAAATTTATTCTAATATTCCTGAAATAGGGAATGTTGAGGAAACGATAATGGCTTCAAAAAATAATTCTGAAAATATAAAAATCGCCTTTAGTTCAAAATATATGATGGAAGCTCTAAAAGCTATTGATGGAAATGAAATTGAAATTAAATTTAATGGTGAAGTAAAACCAATTGTTATAACTGAAGTAGAAAATGAGAATTTAATAGAATTGATTTTGCCGATTAGAACATATTAAGAAGAGAAATAGAAGAAAAATAATAAATTTCTTCTTTTTTTGACAAAAAATGATTAAATTCGACATAAAATTTTGATATAAAAAAGGAAATTTGATATTTTTTATTGAAAAATATCTATAGGAGGTGATAATTTTGTTTGATACTTATGAAATTACAAAAAATACATTAGCAATTATTCCAATTGATGCGAAGAGGAGTGAGGTGATTGAAGATAATGACACGTTTATAATTAACAAGTGTTCCACAAAAATTGTTGATGATAGCTGCAAATTTTTTGGAAGTTCATTGGATGGTCGTCAGGAAGGAACAAAAAATTTAATAGGTGTTAATTATAAAGCTCCAATTATAGTAGAAGAAACAAATGATGTAATTTTTTTTCCAACAAATTCTCCAAGAATAGTTGACTGTACATGGATATCATTAAATAATTTAGAAAATTATAAAAAAAATAATAATAAAACACAAGTTTTATTTAAAAATGGAAAAACAATTGATATAAGTATTTCTTATGGCTCATTAGAAAATCAAGTTTTACGATCAACAAGATTAGAATCAATTTTAAGAAAAAGAAAAAATATATAATTTTATCAAAAAATAAGCAAATATTGTTTATTTTTTTGTTTTTTGACCAAATAGTGTGTTATAATAGTATGTGTGTATAGGAGTATTTATTTTATCTAAAAGCTTTTTTAGAGGCTTAAAATTGAAAAAAAGGTGTTATTAATGATTTTGAAACAACTTAGTGTTAAAAATTTTCGTAATTATAGTTTTGCTAATATAAATTTAAGTTCAAAAATAAATATTTTTTTTGGGCAAAATGCTCAAGGGAAAACTAATTTATTAGAAAGTATTTATTTTTTAAGTTTTACAAAATCACATCGCTCTTTTATTGATAATACGTTGATAAAAAATGGTGAAAAGAATTTAAAAATAACGGGAATTTTAAAAAATAATAGTCCTTTTAAAACTAAATTAGAGATTGTTTTAGAAAATGATAAAAAAGATATTTTTGTTGATGGTGATTTATATAAAAAAGTTGGAGATTATATTACAAAATTAAACATAATAATTTTTTATCCAGATGATTTAGATATAATAAAAGGTTCTCCTAATATACGTAGAAGATATCTAAATTCAGAAATTAGTCAGTATGATAGTAATTATTTAATTTTATTAAATAAATTTCGAAAAATTCAAAAGATGCGTAATGATTATCTAAAAAAGATATGTATTAATAATAATTATGATGAACAGTATTTTTCAGTTATAAATGATTATTATATTGATAGTTCTTTAAAAATATTTGTAATCAGAAATAAATTTATCAAAGATCTTAATGATATAATTGAAAATATATTTTTTGATTTAACTGGATTAACAGGATTTCGTATAGAATATAAAAATAGTTTTAATTTAAATAATTTTAATATTGAAGAGATAAAAGATATTTTTAAAGAAAAATTAAATAATATTTTTGATTCTGAAATAAGAGTAGGAAGTAGTTTAGTTGGACCACATAAAGATGATATTGAGTTTTTTTTAAATGAATTAAATTTAAAAAGTTATGGTTCACAAGGACAACAGAGATTGGCTGTTTTAACTATCAAGTTAGCAGAAATAGAAATTTTAAAAAAATATAATTCAGAAACACCAATATTATTATTAGATGATGTTTTTAGTGAATTGGATGATGAAAAGAAAAATCGTTTATTAAAATATATTAGTAAAGGTATACAAACAATCATAACAACGACAGATTTAAAAAATATAGATAAAAAAATAAAAAAAAGGTCTAAGTTGTTTGAGATAGAGAATGGAAATATTAAAAGAGTGATGGAGGAAGAGAAAGATGGAGAATGAGAAACAACATTATGATGCTTCAGATATTCAGGTTTTAGAGGGATTGGAAGCAGTTAGAAAGCGTCCTGGTATGTATATAGGAACAACTAGTAGTCGTGGATTGCATCATTTGGTATGGGAGATTGTTGACAATGCGATTGATGAGGCTTTAGCAGGTTATTGTGATGATATTGAAATAATTATAAATAAAGATAATTCAATTACTGTTAAAGATGATGGACGTGGAATTCCTACAGGTATACATAGTAAAACAGGAATATCAACAGTTGAAACTGTTTATACAGTATTACATGCTGGTGGGAAATTTGGTGGAGGCGGATACAAAGTATCTGGTGGATTACATGGGGTTGGAGCTAGTGTAGTTAATGCTTTAAGTACTTGGGTTGAAGTAAAAGTTTACCAAAATGGCAAAGTACATTATATAAGATTTGAAAATGGTGGTCATACAGTAGAGCCACTTAAAATTATTGATGAATGTTCAAGTGATCGAACAGGAACAACTGTTACTTTTAAACCAGATCCAGAAATTTTTAAGGAAACAACTATTTATGAATATGATATTTTACGTACTCGTGTTAGAGAATTAGCCTTTTTGAATAAAGGGCTTCGTATCATTTTATGTGATGATAGAGAATTAGAATCTAAAAAAGAAGAGTTTGTTTATGAAGGTGGCATTAGTGAATACGTTAAATATTTAAATGAAGGAAAAACACCAATTCATGAACAAATTATTCATTTAAGTGGAGAAGAAGATAGTATCAGTCTTGAAGTAGCCCTACAGTATAATGATGGATATACAGATAATATATATTCATTTACCAATAATATTAATACTCATGAAGGAGGGACACATGAAGATGGTGTTCGCCGAGCTTTAACTAAAATAATTAATAATTATGCAAGAAAAAATAATATTTTGAAAGAAAAAGATGAAAATTTAACTGGCGATGATGTTAAAGAAGGTTTAACGATGATTATTTCTTGTAAGCATCCTGATCCACAATTTGAAGGTCAAACTAAAGGTCGATTAGGTAATGCTGAGGTAAGGAAAATAGCTGATAATGTTTTTAGTGAAGGTTTTGAAAGATTTTTAATGGAAAATCCAACTGATGCTAAGATAATTGTTGAAAAAGCGATTGTTGCTTCAAATGCTAGAAGAGCAGCTAAAAAAGCCCGTGAATTAACACGTCGTAAAGGTGATTTAGAAATAACAAGTTTTTATGGTAAATTAACAGATTGTAAAAGTAAAGATTCATCTGAATGCGAAATATTTTTAGTCGAAGGAGATTCAGCTGGAGGTACTGCCAAAAAAGGTCGAGATTTCATGACACAAGCAATATTGCCATTAAGAGGTAAAATTCTTAATGTTGAAAAAGCAAGATTAGATAGAGCTTTATCAAATGAAGAAATCAGGACAATGATAACAGCTTTTGGAACAGGAATTGGTGATGATTTTGATATATCAAAATTACGTTATGATAAAATCATTATTATGACCGATGCCGATGTTGATGGTTCACACATTAGAATATTATTATTGACACTTTTTTATCGTTTCTTTAAACCTATGGTTGAACAAGGACATGTATATGCAGCCCAACCTCCATTATTTAAAATAGTATATGGAAAAAATATAAAGTATGTTTTAACTGAGGATGAACGAGATGAATATTTAAAAGAATTGCCTGAAAACGCTAAATATACGATTACACGTATGAAAGGTTTAGGAGAAATGGACGATGATGAATTAAGAGATACAACAATGGCAAAAGAAACAAGAATTTTAAGAAAGATTACTGTTGATGATGCTATTTCGGCTGATCAAGTATTTAAAACGTTGATGGGTGAAGAAGTAGAACCAAGAAGAAAATTTATTGAAGAAAATGCTATTTATACTAGCAACTTAGATGTATAGGAGGTAAACATGGATAGAGTAGAACATAATAATATAGATAAAGAAGTCAAAAAATCTTTTATGGAATATGCCATGAGTGTCATAGTTGCTCGTGCTTTGCCTGATGTTCGAGATGGTTTGAAACCTGTTCATAGACGAATTGTTTATTCAATGTTAGAATCTGGATATACACCAGATAAGCAACATCGTAAATGCGCAAGAATTGTCGGAGATGTAATGGGAAAATATCATCCACATGGTGATTCTAGTATTTATGAAGCTATGGTTAGAATGGCTCAAGATTTTAGTTATAGATATATGTTAGTGGATGGACATGGGAATTTTGGCAATATGGATGGTGATGGCGCAGCTGCAATGCGTTATACGGAAGCAAGAATGTCTAAAATCAGTATGGAATTAGTCCGCGATATTAATAAAGATACAGTTGATTTTGACCCTAACTTTGATGAAACAGAAAAAGAACCACACGTTTTACCTAGTAGATTTCCTAATATTTTAGTTAATGGAACAATGGGAATTGCGGTAGGTATGGCTACTAATATACCTCCGCATAATCTAGGTGAGGTAATTGATGGTTGTATCGCTTATATCGATAATAAAGAGATAACATCACTGGAATTAATGGAATATATTAAAGGTCCAGATTTTTCAACTGGCGGAATTATTTTAGGAAATAGTGGTATAAGAAAAGCTTATGAAACAGGTCGCGGTACAATAACAATTAGATGTCGAGCTGAAATTGATGAAGAACATGGTAAGTCTAGAATTGTTATTACTGAAGTTCCTTATGGTCTTAATACTTTAGAATTAAAAAATAGAATAGCTGAATTAGTACGTGATAAAGTTTTAGATGGAATAGCTGATTATCATGAAGAAACAGGGGTTTCTCAAGGTGTTAAAATAGTTGTAACTTTAAAAAGAGAAGCGAATCCAAATGTTGTCTTAAATAATTTATATAAACATACGCAATTACAAACGACATTTGGAATTAATTTCTTAATGTTAGACCAAGGCGTACCAAAGACGCTTAATATGCGAGAGATTATTGAAAAGTATATTGAATTCCAAAAAGAAGTTATAATAAGGAGAACAAAATTTGATTTAAAGAAGGCTGAGGCCCGTGCACATATTTTAAACGGATATAAAATTGCTTTAGATCATTTAGATGATGTTATTAAAATAATTCGTGAGAGTAAGAGTGATGTGGACGCTAAAGAAAAATTAATTGCAAGTTATCAATTTACAGAAATTCAAGCTGACGCGATTCTTGAATTAAAATTAAGAAGGTTAACAGCACTAGAAAGGGATAAAATTGATAATGAATTAAAAGAGATATTGGCTTTAATTGAAGAATATAATTCAATATTAGGTAGCGAAGAGCGAATATATGGTGTTATCAAACAAGAATTGCTTGAGATAAAACAAAAATATAGTGATGAAAGAAGAACTAACATAGACATGTCAGCTATTGATTATATTGAAGATGAATCATTGATTCCAATTGAGGATATTATTGTTACTTTAACTAATAAAGGATATATTAAGAGAATAAATAGTGAGACATATCGTTCACAAAATCGTGGTGGTGTAGGAATAAAAGGTATGGCAACAAATGAAGAAGATTTTGTTGAGCAAATGATTTCTTTAACAACACATGATTATTTAATGTTCTTTACAAATAAAGGGAAAGTATATCGTATGAAAGGATATGAAATCCCATTATTTAGTCGTCAATCAAAAGGATTACCTATTATCAATTTATTACAAATAGAGAAAGAAGAATATGTAAAAGCGATATTGAAAGTATCAAAAGACGATAGTGCTAAATATTTGATATTCTGCACTTTAAATGGAATAGTGAAGAAAACAGAATTATCTGAATTTGAAAATATTAGAAATTCTGGTAAAATAGCTATTAGTTTAAGAGATAATGATCAATTATTAGCGGTTAAATTGGCGGATTCTGAAAACGAAATATTAATTGCTTCTTCTAATGGTAGAATGATTAGATTTAATGAAAATGAATTACGTTCTATGGGTAGAACTGCTTCAGGGGTTAAAGGTATCGATGTTAATAATGGACTTTGTGTTGGATGTGAAGTGGCACATATTGGTGAGGAAGTATTAGTAGTAACAGAAAATGGTTATGGAAAGCGAACTAATATTGAAGAGTACCGTATGACACATCGTGGTAGCAAAGGTGTAAAAGCATTAAATATTACAGAAAAAAATGGAAATATAGTTGCATTTAAAGCGGTAAAAGAAGATAAGGATTTAATGATTATAACTAATAATGGTGTAATTATTCGATTACCTTTAGAACAAATTTCAAAATCTGGCCGTGTAGCCCAAGGTGTAAAATTAATTAATTTAAAAGATGAACAAAAAGTATCTAATATAGCTATTGTTGAAAAAGAAGAAAATATTATTGAAGAACAATCTAATGAAGAATAATGTTTCACGTGAAACATTATTCTTTTTATAATAAAACATGCAAATAAAACATAAAATATTTTTAATAAAATTAAACAGTTCACAATTAAATTTCTAATATTCAACATGAAACATCAATAAAAATATAAGTTGTATTTTTGGATTATTAATATAGATAACTATAATAGTATTTATTGGAAATGAAATATTATTTTTATATTACCCTATTTTAAAAACTACAATTCAATAACAATGTTTCACGTGAAACATTGTTATTTTTAACCAATAAGTTTATTTCAAAAATATTAGTATATATATTATTTATTTTTTTATAAAACTATATATAATGATATTTGAATAATTGAAATTTTAGTTAATATATATTGCTTTTTTAGTATATTTATTTCTAAATTACTATGTTTCACGTGAAACATTAAACTAAAATAATATAAAAATGTTATTTATATTGATTTATAAGAATAAATATTATATATTATTAAAGGTACAACATTTATAAACGAATCAGGTCAGAATAGGAATATAGCAGCCTTAAGTTTCCCTAAGTGTGTGTACCTTTTTTTAGGTGATAATATGAATGATGATATGATATATATGGATTTAGCATTAAAAGAAGCAAAGAAATCATTGAAATTCGATGATGTTCCAATTGGTGCAATTGTGGTGAAAAACAATAGAATCATCTCAAAAGCACATAATATGAAGGAAAGATTATCAATATCTACAAGGCATGCTGAAATGATAGCTATTGAAAAAGCATGTAAAAAACTAAATAGTTGGTATCTTAGTGATTGTACATTATATGTGACTGTTGAACCATGTTTGATGTGTTGCGGTGCAATTATACAATCTAGAATAAAAAGAGTTGTATATGCTACTAAAAATGAAAAATTTGGGTATGTTGAAAGTATAGAAAAAATATTTCAAAATAAAAAAAACAATCATTCTGTTTTAGTAGAGAAAGGTGTATATGAAAAAGAAGCAAAAGAATTGATTCAAAAATTTTTTCAAAAAAAGCGTAATAATTAGGAGGTAATATTATGTATCAAGCTTTATATAGAAAATATCGACCAAAAAATTTTGACGAAGTGATAGGACAAGAGGTTATTGTTAAAACTTTAAAAAATACTATAGAAAAAAACAAAATAAGTCATGCATATTTGTTTACTGGTCCAAGAGGTACAGGAAAAACTAGTGCTGCCAAAATCTTTGCTAAAACTATTAATTGTCAACAATTAATTAATAATATACCGTGTGAGAATTGTGATTGTTGCAAACAATTTAATAATCAACAAAATATCGATATAATTGAAATCGATGCAGCTTCCAACAATGGTGTTGATGAAATAAGAGAATTAAAGAATAAAGTTAATTTAGTTCCATCTATAAGTAAATATAAGGTTTATATTATAGATGAGGTTCATATGCTTAGTACAAGTGCTTTTAATGCTTTATTAAAAACATTGGAAGAGCCTCCTAGTCATGTAATTTTTATTTTGGCCACAACCGATCCACATAAAGTTTTACCAACTATTTTATCTAGATGCCAAAGATTCGATTTTAAAAAAGTTAGTGAAAATAAAATATATGAGAGATTAAAATATATATCTGAACAAGAAAATATAGAGATTGAACAATCGGCTTTAAAAGAAATTTCTAGATTAGCTAATGGTGGCCTTAGGGATGCCTTAAGTATATTAGATCAAGTAATAGCGTATTCTGATTCAAAAATAACTGAAGATGAAGTTCATGAAGTAAACGGCACGATAACTCAAGAACATTTGAAGCAAATTGTTTTATCTTTAACAAATAATTCTTTATTAGAAATCTTTTCTATAATAGACAATTATGATAATAATGGTAAGAATTTTCTGAAATTAACAGAAGAATTGATTCTGTTTTATAAGAATATTTTATTGATAAAAAAAATCCCTAATTATTTAGAAAATAACAATTTATATAAAGATTTTGTTGATTTGTATGAAGAAGAAAAATTATTACAAATTTTAAATGAACTAAATAGTACGTTAAATAATATTAAAAACAACAATAATTCTAGATTAGTATTTGAATTAACTATTATTAAGATATTAAATATTAATAAAAATGAATTAAACCCAATAAATAGTGATAATAGAGTAGAAAATAAGAATATCCTTATAAAGGAAGATATAAAAAAAACAGAAAAAAAAGATGACTTAAATATAGATACAAATCAAGAAGCAAAATTAAAAGAATTACAAGATATTAGAATAAATAATACATTATCTAAATTAAATAAAAAGGAAATTATTAATTTTCGAGAAAAATGTAAAGGTTTAAATACAAAACTTTTAGATCCTGATTGTGGCGAATTTGTTTCAATGATACTTGATGGGGAGTTGAAAGCAGCGAGTGATGAATATCTAGTTTTTGTATTTAAGACACAAAATATTACAAAAATATTTAATTTATCTATAGTTAAAATAGAAAAATTTTTAAATAGTGAGTTTAATACTAATTATAAAATAATAGGTGTTGAACAACAACAATGGAATTTGATTAAAGAAGAATTTAATAATAAAACAAAAAAATTTGAATATAAAGAAGAAAAAATTGATTTATTAGAAATATTTCCAAATAATGAAAATAAAAATTTAGATTCAAGTATTGATTCTATGTTTAAAAATATAGTAGAATATAATTAGAAAGAAGGAATAATAATGAATATACAAGCAATGATGAAACAGGCTCAAAAAATGCAAAAAGATATGTTATCAGCTAAAGATGAAATTGATAAGATGATATTTGAAGGAAAATCTTCATTTGTAAGTGTTCAAGTTAATGGGAAAAAAGAATTAATAAATATTAAAATTGAAAATGAAAGCTTTGATAAAGATGATATAGAAATGTTGCAAGATATGATTGTGGTAGCCATTAATGAAGCTATGAAAAAAGTTGATGAAGAAACAGAACAGAAAATGGGTAAATTTACTCAAGGAATGCCAGGGCTATTTTAATTATGTATCCACAAACAATAAAAAATTTGATTGAGTGTTTTAAAAAACTATCTGGAATAGGTGAAAAAACAGCTGAAAGATTATCTCTTTCGGTTTTAAATTTAGATGATGAAGTTGTTAAAGTTTTTGAACAATCATTAAAAGATATAAAAACTAAAATACATCATTGTAAAATATGTAATAATCTATCTGAAGATGAATTGTGTACAATATGTTCTGATAGTTTGCGTGATAAGAAAACAATTTGTGTTGTAGAAAATATTAAGAATATAATAGCAATTGAAAAAACTAACTGTTATCATGGTGTTTATCATGTTTTAAATGGTTTGATTTCTCCTTTAGAAGGGCGAACAGCTGATGATATAAATTTAGGCTCTTTATTTAATAGAGTTGAAAATGATGATATAAACGAAATCATTCTAGCTATTACATCTAGTGTAGAGGGTGAAACAACAGCACTATATATATCAAAGAAATTAGATAATAAAAATATTAAAATATCAAAAATTGCTCATGGAGTTCCAATTGGAGCCGATATGGAATATATAGATGGGTTAACATTAGAAATGGCTTTAGAAAACAGAAATTATTTGAATGACAAGTAATAATGTATAGTTTATCTCATATGATAATTTGAGGTGGACAATGCTAAAAAAAATATTCAAATTTATAAAAAAAATTATTTTAAGTATTTTTGTATTGTATGGGTATAATTTAATTAGTCAATCTTTAGGGATAATTATACCTATAAACTTTTATACAGTTTTATTACTTAGTATATTAGGTATTCCAGCTTTATTTGCCTTAATTTTTATATTGGTGGTAGTTTTTTAGAGAAGGTGACGTATGCTTGATGATTATTTATTGGAGCAGCCTATAGCAGTAAAAACATTAAAAAATTCTATAATAAAAAATAAATTAGCTCATGCTTACTTGTTTGAGACAAATGGTTATGATAAAATAGAAATGTTTATTTCGGCTTTTATAAAATCATTATTGTGTCCAAACAACTTTTTTGAATCTTCTAATTGTTCAAAATGCTCTATTTGCCAAATGATTAAAGATAATTGTTATCCTGAAATAAAAATTATTAATCCTGATGGTATGTGGATAAAAAAAGAGCAATTAGATAATTTACAACAAGAGTTTAGTAAAAAAGCAATTATAGGAAATAAAAAAATATACATTATAAACGAAGCTGAAAAAATGAATGTATCGGCAGCTAATTCAATATTAAAATTTTTGGAAGAGCCATCACCTAATATTATAGCTATTTTGGTTACTAATAATATATATCAATTATTAGACACAATTATTTCTCGTTGCCAAGTTATATCCTTTAGAAAAAAATCTGGTAATTATAATTCAGAATTGGAAGCAATTTCTAATTATAGTTTTCATGATAATTTAAAAAAAGAAGAATTTGTTAATGATTCTAATAATTTAGATTTAGTTAATGCGGTAAAAAAATTTATTGATTATTATGAAGTGAATCATTTCGATACTTTGTTATATACACAAAAACTTTGGTTTAATTATTTCCCAGATAAAGAAAAAAACATTTTGGCTTATGATATAATGATATTATATTATCGTGATATTTTAAATATAAAAATTGGTCATGAAATATTAATTTTTAAGAATAATGTGGATGAATTATTAAAAATAGCTAATAAAAATACAAATTATGATATTGTAAAAAAAGTATCTAAAATATTAAATTGCAAACAAAAAATTAGGAATAATATTAATTTAAATTTATTAATGGATAATTTAATTATTGATTTAGAAAGCAGGTGAAAAAATGATTAATGTGGTTGGTATAACTTTTAGAGATAATGGAAAAGTGTACTATTTTTTACCTGGTAAAATTAATTTAAAAAAGAATATAACTGTTATAGTTCAAACAGATCGTGGATTACAATTTGGAAAAGTCGTTACAGATATAATTCAAATTGATGAAAGCAAGATGAGTTCACCATTAAAGCAGGTTGTACGTATTGCTTCTAAAAATGACTATTATAATAATTTAAAAAATATAAAAGATGCTAAAGAGGCTTTAAATAAATGTAAAGGCATTGTTGAAAAAGAAAAACTGCCTATGCAAATAATTGATGCAGAATTTACATTAGATCGTAGTCAATTAGTTTTTAAATTTATTTCTGATAATAGAATAGATTTTAGATTATTAGTAAAGCAATTGGCTAGTATTTATAAAACGCGAATTGAATTAAGACAAGTTGGAGTTCGTGATAAGGCTAAAGAAGTTGGCGGAATTGGTGTTTGTGGTTGTAAACTATGTTGTGCTAGATTTTTACATGATTTAGAATCTGTTTCAATCAATATGGCAAAAAATCAAAACATTGCCTTAAATCCCAATAAAATAAATGGTGTTTGTGGAAGACTTTTATGTTGTTTAAAGTATGAAGATGAATGTTACCGTGATTGCCGAAATTGTTTGCCAAAAATTGGGGATAAAGTTAAGACAGATAAAGGCATGGGACAAGTTATTAGTTTAGATATCTTAGAAAAATCTTATAAAGTCGATGTTGAAAATGTTGGTATAATAGAAATTAATAAAGAATGTTAAAATGGAAAAATATAATTATTTGCTTGGATATAAAAATTTACGAGTTTATCAAGATTCTGAGATGTTTAATTTTTCAATAGATTCAATAATATTACCAAATTTTGTAACTTTAAATAAAGGTGTAAAAAAAATTTTGGATATAGGTTGTGGTAATTTACCTATATCTTTAATATTAACAACCAAGACTTCTGCCAAGATAACTGCTGTAGAAATTCAAAAAGATGTCTATGATTTAGCGCATAAAAATTTACAATTAAATAAATTAGAAGACAGAATTGAATTAATAAATGATGATATATGTAATTTATATAAAAATATACCAACAGAAACTTTTGATGTTATTGTTTGCAATCCTCCTTTTTTTAAAGTTTCTTCTAATTCTCATTTGAACAAAAATGATTATAAAACGATTGCTAGACATGAAATTGCTTTGAATTTAGATAATATTTTTAGTATTTCTAAAAAATTATTAAAAAATAATGGAACAATTGCTATTGTTCATCGCCCTGAACGATTGATTGAAATTATCGATACTATGCATAAATATAATATAACACCAAAAAGGATTCAATTAGTTTATCCTAAAAAAGATAAGGATGCTAATATTTTATTAATTGAAGGAACAAAGAATGGTAATTCGGGAATGAAAATTATGCCACCATTATTTGTTCACAATTCTGATGGTAGTTATACAGAAAATATAAAAAAATACTTTGAATGAGGTGTAATATGTCACAAAGAAGTTATAATGGAATGGCAACATTATATTTAATTCCAACGCCTATTGGAAATATGGATGATATTACAATAAGAGCCATAAATATAATTAATTCAGTTGAAGTAATTTTTGCTGAAGATACAAGAGTTACATCGTTATTACTTAAACATTTAAATATAAAAAAGAAACTAATTTCAAGTTTTAATTATAATGAACAATTAAATAAAGAAAAATTGTTGGAATATTTAAAAGGCGGCTTTAATGTTGGATTAGTTAGTGATAGAGGGACGCCGATTATTAGTGATCCTGGATATGAACTAGCTAAGTGTGCAATTGAAAATAATTATAATGTTGTTGGTTTGCCTGGACCAACTGCGCTAATACCAGCTTTAATCACATCAGGAATTAGACCATTGCCATTTTTATTTTATGGATTTTTGAATAACAAATCTACAAAAAGAAAGCAAGAATTAGAGATATTAAAGAGTGAAAAAGCTACATTAATTTTTTATGAGGCTCCTCATCGAATTATTGATACGTTAGATGAAATGAAGAATATTTTTGGTAATCGAAATATTGCTATTTCCCGGGAAATAAGCAAAAAATTTGAGGAGGTATATAGGGGTACACTTGATACAATAACTTGTCAGTTAGTTGATATAAAAGGTGAATTTGTTATAGTGGTTGAGGGAAATAAACAAGAGAATACCTACAATAATTTGACAATTACTGAACACGTCAATCTTTATATAAGAGAAGGTAAAGATTCTAAAGAGGCTATTAAAATAGTGGCAAAAGAACGTAATCTAAAAAAACAAGATGTATATAATGAGTACCATGGAATAAAGTAGGTGATTATTTTGAAATTAATTGTTGGTTTGGGGAATCCAGGCAAGGAATATGTTAATACTAGACATAATGTTGGGTTTATGATAATTGATAATTATTGTAGTAAAAAAAATATATTAATTAATAACGATAAATTTATGGGCTTATATGCTCAAACTGTAATTAAAAATGAAAAAGTGATTTTTTTAAAACCTCAAAAATATATGAATTTATCAGGAGAAGTAGTTCGTGATTATGTGAACTATTTCAAGATAAATATTGATGACATTTTAGTTATAAATGATGATTTAGATATACAAGTAGGAAAATTTAAATTAAAATCTAAAGGTTCTTCAGGTGGGCATAATGGGTTAAAAAATATTGGAGAACAATTAGGAAATTATAATTTTAAAAGATTAAAAATTGGTATTTCTAATAATAAACTGATTGACACTAAAAACTATGTTTTGGGGAGATTCAGTCAAGATGAGCAGGAGACAATAAATAAACTGATCGATTTAAGTGTAAATATTATAGATGATTTTCTTACTACCAATTTTGATTTATTGATGACAAAATATAATAATAATTGATACCATGAGGTATCTTTTTAGCGTTTGGGAGCGTGATAATATGAATTTTTTTGATAGTTTATTTTCTATTGATGATAGTAAAGTTATATTGGGGCTAAATGATGAATTAAAATCTATTTATGTTTATAATTATTTTCTAACAAATAAGACATCGATTATAGTCGTTACTAATACTTTATACGAAGCCAATAATTTTTACAAGTCATTAATAAATTATACAAATGATGTATTGTTTTTTCCAATGGATGATTTTTTAACTAGTGAGGCATTAGCTATTTCACCAGAGTTAGAAATCACTAGATTAGAAACAATTAATAAATCATTTTCAAATAATAATAAAATAGTAATAACTAATTTAATGGGTTATTTAAGATTTTTACCATTAAAAGATAATTATCAAAAAAATATAATTAGTTTAAATAAAAACCAAGAATATAATATAAAAAAGCTAGAAAGTGATTTATATAATATTGGATATAATACTGAAAGTTTTGTTAATAAAACTGGTGAGTATGCACCACGAGGTTTTGTTCTAGATGTTTTTCCAATAGGTTTTGAGAATCCAATTAGAATTGAGTTTTGGGGAGATACGATTGATAGTATTAAATCATTCAATATCGATACACAATTAACGAAAGAGAGTATTGATAATATCCAAATTTTACCTAATACTGAGTTTATCTCAAATACAGAGGTAGTAGAAGAGGAGCGAAAACAAAAAAATTTAATTAAATATTCAAAAGTTACAAATATAAGTAATTATTTTAATAATCCTAAATTTGTTTATATTGATTATAATAATATAAAATTAGGTTATAAAAATTTGCTAGAAGATATTTTAAATTTTAATCAGGAGAAAAATTTACCTAATGATACTAAATATATGTTTGAATTAGAAAATTTAGATAATGAAACTAGCTTATATTTATCAAGTTTTGATGACATGCCTGCTGATAATTTAAAGGTTAAAAAGTATATTTCTGGCAATATAGAAAGTTTTGAAATATCAATTGATAAAATTAATAATAAATTATCAAGGTTTATAAAAAATAATAAGACAATTATTATCTGTCTAAAAGATAAGTATACGGTCAATAAAGTAATGGATGAATTAAAAAATAATAATTTCATTTTTACTAATTTGGAAAATATTTATCAAAATAAAATAAACTTAGTAGTAAAAAATATTAATCATGGGTTTGAGTTTAATAATTACATAGTTATTAGTGAATCGGAATTTTTTAATAAAAAAAGTAATAATGTCTTATATAAATCAAATTTTAAATATGGAATAAGAATTAAAGATATTACTAAATTAAATGTTGGTGATTATGTTGTCCATATTAGTTATGGGATAGGACAATATAAAGGACTTAAAACTCTAAGTAAAAATGGTTTGATGAAAGACTATTTAATGGTTGAATATGCAAACAGTGATAAGCTATATATTCCTGTTGAAAAGATAGAATTGATAACTAAATATTCGGCTAATGATGGATTAGTTCCTAAGATTAATAAATTAGGTGGGACAGAGTGGGCTAAAACAAAAGCTAGGCTTAAGAAAAAAATTGAAGATATTACGCAAGATTTATTAAAGTTGTATGCTGAAAGAAAAAGAACTAAAGGTTTTGCATTTTTAAAAGATACAGAAGAACAAGCGATTTTTGAAGCAGCATTTCCTTTTGAAGAAACAAAAGATCAATTACGGGCTATAACTGAAATCAAAAAAGATATGGAAAGTGAAAATCCAATGGATCGGTTATTATGTGGTGATGTTGGCTTTGGTAAAACGGAGGTGGCATTTAGAGCAATTTATAAAGCCATTTTGTCGGGCAAACAAGTAGCATTTTTATGTCCAACAACAATTTTATCCAATCAACATTTTAATAATGCAGTTGACAGGTTTAAAGATACAGGGGTCAATATTGAGGTGTTAAATCGTTTTGTTTCTTCAACTAAAGTAAAAATTATTTTGGATCGTTTAAAAAAAGGTAATGTTGATTTATTAATAGGTACACATCGAATTTTAAGTAAGGATATTATTTTTAAAAATATTGGTTTATTAGTAGTTGATGAGGAACAACGTTTTGGAGTAAAACATAAAGAAAAAATAAAAGAATATAAAAATAATATTGATGTCTTGACGCTTTCGGCAACACCAATTCCTAGAACTTTACAAATGTCAATAGCTGGGTTACGTGGTTTAAGTTTAATTGAAACTCCTCCTGTTAATAGATATCCAGTTCAAACATATGTGTTAAGTGAGAGTAAACAGATTATTAAGGAAGCTGTTTATAGGGAATTAGCTAGAAATGGGCAAACTTTTATTTTATATAATCATGTAGATTCAATGGAAAGCAAAAAAAGAGAATTAGAAAATATTATTCCTGATGCTAGAATTGGTATTATTCATGGTCAAATGACAAAAATTCAGATTGAAAACATTATGGCTAAATTTTTGGAATTGGAATTTGATGTTTTACTTTGCACAACTATTATTGAAACTGGAATTGATATTCCAACTGTTAATACTTTAATTATAATGGATGCTGACCACTTTGGTTTATCACAACTTTATCAAATAAGAGGACGTGTTGGTCGTAGTGATAAGATAGCCTATTGCTATTTAATGTATAATCAAAATAAAATTTTATCGGAAATTGCAATAAAAAGATTAGATGTAATAAAGCAATTTACAGAACTTGGAAGTGGATTTAATATTGCCATGCGTGATTTATCAATTAGAGGGGCTGGTGATATTTTAGGTAGCGAGCAAGCAGGATTTATTGATGCAGTTGGAATTGAGTTATTTTTAAATATGTTGAATGAAGAGGTTAATCGATTAAATGGTAATGTACAAGAAGAATCAGATATTAAAGATATCCCTTTATTAGATGTTGAAACAGCTATTGATGATAAATATATAAGTGATAATGAAATAAAGATTTCTATTCACAAAAAAATAAATCAAATTGATTCATTTGAAAGTTTAGAAGAAATTAAATTTGAACTTGAAGATCGATTTGGGAAATTATCTGAAAATATGATTATTTATATGTATGAAGAATTATTTGAGAAGATGGCAAGAAAAGTTCAAATATATAAAGTAGAACAAAGTAAGAATTTTGTTAAATTAATTTTTAATGAAGATTTTACGAATAAAATTAAAATTGAAAATTTATTTATTGAAACAAGTAAAATATTACGTATGTTTAGATTTAGTATGCTTGGCAAAAGATTAGTAATTATTTTAGATACTGTCTATTTGGATAAACATTTTGTATATTATTTAGTAGATTTAATGCAATTAATTATAAAAAAATATTGTAATCTATTATCTTGATTATTATAATTATATATGGTGATTGGAATGTATTTAAAAAAAACAATGTCCTATTATAATGATTTAATAAAAAAATTAGATGATCAAGGATATTCTTTATGTGCTTGTGATTATGAAAGAGATTTAGATGATAATATGGCAATATATAAAATGATAGGATATCCTAGGAAATATGATATAAGAGATGATTTTGCTTTTCAATATAATCAGGATATATTTAATATTGTCAGTAATAGTATTAAAGAATTGTATGGAAATCCTATTAAAGAAGTAGTATTTTTGTAAGCCATCATGAGGAATTAAAGTATGAAAAGTGGATTTTAGAAAAAAGCGAAATTTATAATTATTTTTTTAATGATAAAGAAACAGGAAATAATTATACTTATCTTAAATTTTATGACAAATAAAAAATACCTTAGGTATTTTTTTTATGCAATTTTGCTTTTAATCTTTGCACAATGTTACTATTTCCAAATAAATCTTTAATAATTCCTAGTTTAATTATTAGAACTAAATAAATGAAAATTCCAATAATAGTGTATACTATTGTTTGAATTAAAGCACTACTTCTTGTTAAACAATCAAGTGGATATATTTTTGATAATAGAAATAAAGAAAGTAGCATAATTAAAGATGACAAAATTACTTTTATAATAGATATGATTGTTTTTTTATAATTTACTTTTAATTTTTTGTTAATAAAAAATAGTAAGAAAATAATTGGTATTATTTGTGTTATAAGTGTTGAAACTGATGCTCCTTGATAACCAATTCCAAAATTATTAAATAAATGCATCATAGGAATATTTAAAATGGCGTTTCCAATAAAACTAAATAGTAATGTTAATATGGTGACTTTAGTGTAGTTTGTTGTTTGAGTTATATTTAATAAAACAGATAATAAAGAGAACGTTATTGCTTGAAAAATAAATAATTTAAATACCTCGATGCTGATTGGGTCATAGCTATAGAAAATAATCCATACTGGTTTAGCTAGAAAAAAGAGTCCAATTGTCATAGGTATTGTAATAAATAATAATAATTGAATTGCTTGATTAACCTTTTTATTTATTTCTTTATAATCTTTTAGAACATAATCACTAGCTAATGATGGAATTAAACTAGTTGTAATACCTATAGAAATAGAAATAATAATCATACTCAATTTATTTCCCCAAGTAGCAATGGTAGCAAACGTTAAGTCTGCTACTGTTTGACTATATCCTAAACTTGTAAGTGTTCTAGTAATAGTGAATGTATCAACTAAATTATAGGCTGATTTTAATAAATCAATAATAATGAATGGTAGTGCATAAAGGATAATTTGTTTTATTAAATATTTTGATGTTAATTTTTTTTCTTCAATTTTTATATCTGCTTTATTTTTAAATAGTTTTTCATTTTTTTTCATTTTTAGAATGAGATATAAATAAGCTAAAATGGCACCAATTGTAGCAGCAAAAACAGAAATGGCAATGGCAACTTTTTCATCGGTTCCCATAATTTTTAAACTAATAAAGCAACCGATTAAGATAACTGCAACTCTTATAATTTGTTCAATAATGTTAGAAATACTTGTTGGAGTCATATATTTATGTCCCTGAATATAACCTTTTGTGACACTTAATATTGGAACAATTAAAAGAGCTGTTGAAATAATTCTAATAACTAATGTAACGTCGGCCACAGTATTTCCACCACTAGAATTATTTCCTAAAATGAAACTAGCAAGATTAGGAGCTAATAAAATTAATATAATAAAGAAAAATATTCCTAGTCCCACAATAATATTTTTTCCTAATTTGTATATTTTTTCTTTAGTATGGTAATATTCTAAACTGTTATATTCACTCACAAGTTTACTCATTGCAATAGGAATACCACTAGTAGATAGACTTAAAAACACTGTGTATATAGAATATGCAAAACTATATAATGCTGCTCCTTTAGAAGTTATCATTGCGTAAAAAGGGATTACATATAAAAGTCCGATTATTTTGCAAACAATAATTCCAAAAGTGGCAATAAATGATCCTTCAAAAAAGTTATTTTTTTTCAATTTTATCACTTCCTAGTATATAATGATTATATCATATAAAAAATACACATAGGTGTATTTTTAGTTATTTTTAAAATTATTTTATGTTATGATAACCATTTTTCATTTTGTTTTTTATTAAATACATTTATCAACTATTAAATAAAAGATAATATAATTTATTTCTTACATAATTTGATTCTTTTAAAATAATCACTAAGTAAATCATCAAATTCCCCATTATTAAGTCTATCAAGAAATTCTTCATCTTGTTTTATTGCTTTTTTTATATATTCTTTCATAAATTCTTTATCAAAAGCATTAATAGATGTTAATTTTTCTAAGTATTCAAACAAACTTATAGATATTTTGTATACAGGAATTTTCCCTCTTATGTTTTTTGGAATAAATGAGGTTTGATAGGTTCTATTTATAACATAATCTTCAAACATAGAAACAACTTCATCATTAAAAAATTGATTTTGGTTTCTTATTTCTTGTATTTCTTCTACAAAAGCCCTTATTTGATAAAATTTCAAATATATAAAATTTTTTTCATTCTCATTACCTTTAACCAATATTAATAAATATTAATTTATTTGTTTGATTCCTTTTTATATATTTTTGAAATTATTTATGGCATTAGTTAAAATTTTTGTTTTATCTTTGTCTAATTCGATTAGTGGTTCTCTTATATATCCATTGGCCATACCTAATATTTCCATAGCTTTCTTAACTGGGATTGGATTTATATCACAAAATAAAGCATTACATAATTCTATCATTTTTAGTTGCATTTTTGTTGCTTTTTCAGCATTTCCATTTAGATAGTCCATAACCATGTTATGCATTTCTTTTGGGAAAATGTTTGCCACAACAGAGATAACACCGATTCCACCTAATGATAAAATAGGGACTGTTTGGTCATCATTTCCTGAATATGCATCTAGTGCATTACTAGCTAAAATTTTTGCTATAGCACTTATATTTCCCGATGCCTCTTTAATAGCGACAATATTACTATTGTTTTTCGCAATATCAATCATTGTTTCAAGAGTAATATTCATACCAGTTCTCGGCGGAACGTTATACATGATAATTGGAATATCAACACTCTCGGCAATCTTTCCATAGTATCTTTTTAAACCATCTTGATTGGTTTTATTATAATATGGTGTTATACATAAAAGCCCATCAGCTCCGACTTTTTCAGCCTCTTTAGATAACATAACAGCTGTTTTAGTGTCATTAGAACCTGTACCAGCAATGACAGGAATTCTCCCATTAGCATATTTAACACAAGCTTCAATACATTTTATATGTTCTTCATCACTTAATGTTGAAGATTCCCCTGTTGTTCCACAGATAATAATACTATCAGTTCCATTTTCAATTTGAAATTCAACTAAATTTTTAAGAGTTTCAAAATCAATTTCCCCGTTTTCTTTAAATGGTGTAATTAGGGCAACACCTGACCCTTTAAATATAGACATAAAAAAATCCTCCTTTTTCTATACTATATTTTAAAAAGAGGATTATAAAAAAGTTATCTTAAAAAATATTAAGTAGCTCTCCATCTTTCGATGACAGTTATATAGTTATTCACTATATACCCAGTAATTTAATAGCTTGAACTATTAAATCCTTCGGCAATTTTCCCTTTCTTATACAGTCATCTAATTCAAGTTATCATGTATAATACTCTTAAAAATTGCAACCTCTACATAAAATATAAGTATGAATTTATATTATCAAATAAAATTAATGTTGTCAATATCAATTTTTTTAATGCTCATTATATTATATTTAAAATTAACTTTTTTTTTCCAATTTTTGTTTTTATAATTGCTATTTAGTAAAAAATTATGATTCATGTATAAAAAAATAATTTTTGTTCAATATTAAATAGGTGATAATATGAAAAAGACAATAATGTTGATAGGTTTAATTATAGGAATATATATTTTTATTGGGTATAAATTTAGCGATATAGAAATACCTAATGAGGCTTTGAGAATACGAATTTTAGCTAATAGCAATTCAGATTATGATCAACAGATTAAAAATAGTGTTAAAACTGAAATCCAAGATTATGTTTACGATTTACTAAAAGATACAACTGATATTGAGGAAGCGAGAAAAATTATAAATTCAAAATTAGATAATATTTCTAGTTTAACTAATATGTTTTTAAAAAAACAAAATTATAATTTACCTTATTCTGTTAATTTTGGATATAATTATTTTCCTAAGAAAGTATATAAAGGGATAACTTATGATGCTGGCTATTATGAATCTCTTTTAATTACACTAGGTAGTGGCAATGGTGATAATTGGTGGTGTGTTTTATTTCCTCCCTTATGTTTATTAGAAGCTGAAGAATCTGTAGATGTTGAGTATACAACGTTAGTTAGTGAATTACTTAAAAGATATAAAAAATAGTAATAAATATTGACCTCCTAAATAAAATTTTATAGGAGGTTTTCTTATGTCTTTTTTAATTGTTTTAGTAATAGCTGTTAGTCTTAGTATGGATGCCTTTTCTCTTTCTTTAGCATACGGAACGCTAGATTTATCAAAGGATAATATAAAAAAATTATCTATAATTGTTGGTATTTATCATTTTATTATGCCATTATTAGGTTTATTTATTGGAAATGCGATTATTAAATTTTTCCCAGTTTCACCAAACTTGATTGTAACGATTGTTTTATGTTTTATAGGTTTTCAGATGGTTATTGAAACATTTAAAAATAGTGAAGATATGAAGATAATGTCATTGCCTGAACTTTTACTTTTTGGTTTAGCTGTTAGTATTGATAGTTTTTCGGTTGGAATTGGGCTAAATGCGATAAACAATAATTTTTTATTATGTTCATTATTATTTTCTTTAAGTAGTTTTTGTTTTACATATGTTGGATTAATTCTTGGAAAAAAAGTAAATCAATTGATTGGTAAGGCTTCTACATTAATAGGTGGGATTGTTTTAATTATTATTGGTATAATTTATATATAAAGTTTACTTTTGTTTTAAAATAATCTATAATAATATCATACAAATTATATTAATATAATTTAGCTATATTGTTTTTTAATTGTAGCATAATTTAAAAGAAAACATTTAATATATAGAAAGACTAGTTTTAGTGTGGGGGTATGCATGAAGCAGATTATTATAGATGGTAATCATATGTTGACAGGAAGAATAGAAATAGGGGGAGCGAAAAATAGTGCGGTTGCTTTAATACCAGCAGCGTTATTATCTGATGACGTAGTGACTATAGACAATATTCCTAATATCTCGGATATTGACGCTTTAAATGAGATATTAGAATATTTAGGAGCTAAAGTTGTGCATAATGATAAGGTTATGGTGATAGATTCTCAAAATATTAATAATAGGGAAATTCCTGAAAATATTTCGAGTAAATTAAGAGCTTCATATTATTTTATGTCCGCTTTGTTAGGTAAATATAGACATGTCGAAATGTATTTTCCTGGCGGGTGTTCAATAGGGGCTCGTCCTATCGATCAAACTTTAAAAGCTTTTGAACAATTAGGCGCAAAAGTAATAGAGGAAGATAAAAAATATATAATTGATGCAGAAGAACTAAGAGGTTGCACAATTTATTTAGATATGCCAAGTGTGGGGGCAACTATAAATACGATGTTGGCCTCTGTTAGGGCAATTGGTGAGACAACAATTAGGAATGCTGCAAAAGAACCAGAAATTGTTAATGTTGCAACATTTTTAAATAATATGGGGGCAAAAATTAGCGGGGCAGGAACTAGTGAGATTAGAATTATTGGTGTTGAAAAATTAGGTAAAGGTTTTACAGAGGTTATCCCAGATCGAATTGAGGCTGGAACTTATATAATAGCTGGCGCTTTGGTAGGAAATAATTTGGAAATCGCTAATATCATTCCTGAGCATATTGAGGCATTACTTCTTAAACTACAGGAAATGGATGTTAATTATAAAATTACTGATAATAGCATAATTATATCTAAAGGCGAAAATTTAAAGCCGATAAGATTAAAAACGTTGGGATATCCAGGATTTCCAACCGATTTACAGCAACCATTAACAGCACTTTTAGTCAAATGTCATGGTACATCAACTTTGGAAGAAACTATTTATGAAAATCGGTTTAAAAATGTTGATTATTTAAATGAAATGGGTGCTAGTATCGATGTTATAAATAATCAAAAAATAAAAATAAATGGTCCATCTGAATTGACTGGGGCCGAAGTAGTTGCAACAGATTTGCGAGCAGGCGCTTGTATGGTCTTAGCCGCTTTGGCTGCAACAGGAAAAACAATTATTAGAGATGTTAATCATATTTTAAGGGGATATGAAAATATAATAGAAAAATTAACTGGTGTTGGGGCCAAAATTTATTTAGAAGATAAATAGGGTTTTAGAATAAATAAGATTAAGACCAATATAATTAAATAGGTGATAATCTTATGAAACTTAAAATAGCCCTATTTTTTTCAATAGTCATTTTGTCAGTATTTTTGATATATTTGACCTTGTTAGATAAATCTATTTCTTATTTAGCTTTAGGTGATTTTTTAACAGTAGGAGTTACAGCTGAGACACAAGATAATTATAGTTTTGCAGATTATGTGTATGAATATTTAGAAGAAAAAAATGTTGTTGATGAATATATAAAAGATTTTGCCGATAATACTTATCGAACAACTGATTTAATAAGAGATATTAAGGATAATAAGCAAATTGAGATTGATGGTAAAACACGTACTTTAAAGAATGCTTTAATAAAAGCTGATTTACTTACTGTAACAGTTGGTACAAATGATGTTATTAGTATTATGTCGAGTGAGAATAGCAATAGTAATTTTTATGATTATTTAGATTCAATATTAGTCGATATGGAAGAGTTATTTGGTCTTTTAAGACAATATTGTAAAGAGGATATTATTGTCATCGGCTATTATAATCCTTATTTTGGAAATAAAAAGTATGAAAGTGCATTTTCTTATATGAATACGAAAGTTAATCATTTATCTCAAAAATATGGTATAAATTATGTTGATATATATGATTTATATGCTAGTAATTTAGATTTTCTCCCTGTTATAAATGATATCCATCCATCGAGTAAAGGGTATAGTTCCATTTTTGATATGGTGAAACCAGTATTAGATGATACAATTCTAAAATAGATAAAGCAAAATAGTAAAACTGCAATTTTTGTGTTAACTAATATTATTCTTCATCAAAAGTTAATAAATTTTTAATATCCTTTTCAGATAATTTTTCAAGTAGATTTTGATCTCTATTTTCGCCTTCAATTAAAGTATCACTTAATATTTTTTTCTTGTTTTGTAATTCAATAATACGTTCTTCAATCGTTCCATTGCATATTAATTTTATGACCTCAACATTTTTTGTTTGACCAATACGGTGAGCCCTATCGGTTGCCTGATTTTCAACTTGTGGATTCCACCATAAGTCTAAATGGATAACTACATCAGCACTTGTTAAATTAAGGCCGGTTCCTCCAGCTTTCAACATGATTAAGAAGACATTAGTATTGTCATTATTAAATTTATCAACTAATTCCATTCTTTTTTTACTAGATATACTTCCATCAATAGTGTATGTAGTAATATTTTCATTATTAAATTTTTCTCTAACAATATTAAGAGCAGTTTTAAAACTTGTGAATAATAAAATTTTGTGCCCATTTTCGACAATTCTTTTTGTTAAATTGACTAATTCGTCTATTTTTATGCTTCCACCATTATAGTTGCTAAATAAAATTTTAGGATCGATACATATTTGTCTTAATTTTATTAGGAGTTGTAAAATTTTAAATCTAGCTTTTAAGAATCCTTCTGTTGCGATGATTTCGTTCATTTCTTTTTTTGTTTTATTCAGTTCTGCTAAATATAATTTTTTTTGTTCAGGATACATATCAAAATAGATATTATTTTCTTGTTTTTCTGGTAGATCTTTAGCAACATCTATTTTTTTTCGTCTTAAAATAAATGGTGAGATTTGTAAATTTAAGTTATTTAAATTGTTAATTTCTTCATTATTAAATTCTTTTATATTATATTTAGATTGGAATTTTAATAGGTTAGTTAGTAAGCCTGGCATTATAAAATCAAAAATACTCCATAATTCAATAATCGAATTTTCAATAGGGGTTCCTGTTAGTGCTATTTTGCATTTAGCGTTTATTAATTTAGCGGTTTTTGTAATTTGCGCAGTTGGGTTTTTAATATTTTGTGCTTCATCAATAATCATGATTTCAAAGTTTAATTTTTCATATAGTTCTTTATCTTGTCTTAATAATCCGTATGTAGTTATAACAATATTACTTTGTAGATTATTTAATATTTCTTGACGTTTATTTTTACCTTCAGCAATAACACAGTAATTTAATTCACTAGCAAATTTACCAAATTCTTTTTCCCAGTTATAAATAAGGGAAGTTGGAGATATAATTAAAACGCGAATATTTGGTTTTTCATTTAAAATAGATTTAATAAAGCAAATGGTTTGTAGTGATTTCCCAAGTCCCATCTCATCAGCCAAAATTCCGCCTAAATCGCATTTATAAATATTGTATAACCATTTCACTCCAGTTAATTGATAATCTCTTAAAGTTTTTTTATCATTTTCATTTATATATGGATTTGCATTTTTATATTGTGTAAAATTACTAATAAAATTATCAAAAAGATTGTTTGTTTGTATAATACTATATTTATTTTCTTTTAAACTATCTAAATATATAGCTCGATATTTTGGAATTGATCCACCTAATTTTAAATTACTATAGTTAAGATCTAAATCTTCCATCAAATTTTGTAATTCCTTTAGCTCTTGATTATTTTCTATGTTTAAAATATTTCCATTTTTTAATTTATAGTATTTTTTCTTTTCATTCAATTCTTTAAAAATATTTGATATTTCGTCTATATTAATATTTTCTATAGAAAATTTATAACTTAAAATATTATCTTGCCCGATAGAAAATTGAGATTCTATTCTATTGTTTTTAATAATACTCGTTTCGCTTAATTTTTTAGTAGTATAGACATTATAATTTTTTGATAATTCTATTAGACCATTCTCTAAAAAATTCCCTATATCTTGAGTAGAATCGATAAAAATTAATTGATTGTCTATTTTAAATTTTAAATGTTTTAATTCATTAATAATATTTTGTTCATAATCACGATTTCTAATTATTTTAGTATTATCAAAGTAATTTATTTCATTATTATTGTAGTTTAATTTTATTTCACAAATAATATTTTCATTTTTAATATCAAAATATAGATTAGTAATTGGATCTATAATTGATAATTCATTTTCAATATTTTTATCTATTTGCATAGATTCTTTAATTATTGGATAAATGCTTTCTGTAAAAAGTGCGAGTGAATCCTTACTAAATTGAATCTCTACTATGTCATGTTTAGCAAATTGTTCAATAATTTTAGTATAATTATTATTTAAAAGGTATACCTCTTTATCTTTTAATAGTATGTTTGGGCTAAGAAAATTAAAGTCACTATTTTCAAAATCAAATTTAAATATATAATCATTGATTTCTTTCGTTAAATTTGTTTTAAAAGGGAATTCATCTTTGTATCCATGAAATAAACCATAACCCATTATATAATAATCTTTATTTTTTAATAGTTTTAAAAATTTTATGTGCATATTTATTGGAATATAAATTTCAGTATTATAGTAATTTGTAGCAACTGTTTTATAAAATTCACTACTTAAAAAATCGATAATTTTACAATCCTCATCAGAAAAAAATTGCTCTTTTGGGATATAAGTAAAATTTTTCCCGAATTCTAAATTTCTGATATCCTCGCCATTATATGTTTCAAAAAAATATTTTGCTCTAGAGGAAGCGGAATATAATTTATCAATTCCAATTTTAAATTTAACATATAATCCAGCTCCATAGTAACTTTTTCGAAAATTAAGTTCCAATTCTAATTGTAATTGTTGTTTATTATTTTTATTAGAGTTGATAATATCTTTAAAAATTATATCGGCAATATTTACTTTTTTTTCTTTTTTTTCTTCCAAAAAAATTTTCTGTTTTTCTTTAATTAGGCAAGCGGCGATATGTTTACATTTTTTTTCTAATTCAAATTGGGGACAAGAACAATATGTTAAAATTATATCATTATTTTTGGTGGTTATATCAATATTGTATTTTTTACTAGTTCTTTCAGATATGGCGGAAAATTTGTATATTTTGCTTTTATCGGTCATATGAATTACTTTTATTAAGTCTATTTTATTATAATCATAATTTTCACCTTTTAAATAATTTTGTTTATTAACACAATTAATTATTTTTTCTTCTATCATATTAATACCCCCCAAATTCTTTTTATTATATCATATTTTTTAATATAAAACATATAATAGTAAAAAGTTATTGCTTTTTTTCTATTTAATTGCTATAATATAGGGGCTAAGGAATTACTATAACTAATATTTAGTTATGGCGGAAGGAGAGAAGAATATGAAAAAAGGTATACATCCAAACTATGTAGATACACAAGTAACATGTGCTTGTGGTAATACTTTTACAGTAAAATCTAATAGAGAAAATTTACATTTGGAAGTATGTAATAAATGTCATCCATTTTTTACAGGTGAACAAGGAAAAGCATCTAAAACCGGCGCTGTTGATAAGTTCAATCGTAAATATGGAATTAAAGATGCAGCTTAGGCTGTTTTTTTCTTAAAGAGGTGAGCAATGAAAATGTATAATCAAAATAAGTTAATTGGGATTATATTAGCAGGTCTACTTTTGGTTAACTTAACAGGATGTATAAATGAATCTGAGAAGATTACCAAGAGTGTAACCGAAAGCATTAGTAATGCGGATATTGATTCTGATTCTATGAAAAATAATGTTAACAATGCTGTAGAAAAAAATGATAATAATTCTAACAATGTTAATGAAAATCAGTCGACTACTAATGGGCCAGATGCTAATCTTAATGAAGATGAAAATTTAAGTAAAGATGAAATTATTATTAATTATTTTAATGAAGCAACTGATGATATTAATAATCTTTTAAGTTCTGATAATGTTACAAATGCTAAAGCTAAATGTAAGGAGTATTTTATAACGTTTGTTGATTTTATTTTCTATGATGGTAAAATAAAAGATATTACTTTTTCTGAATTAAAGGAAAATACAAAAATGACTATTATTAAAATTGTTGAAAAGGTCGATACTTTAATTATGAAAAAATTTCCTGATTATAAGGAAACAATTAGTGAAACATCTAAAGGTTTATATGAAAAAGCTAGTGATGTTTTACATAGTGGAAAAGAGCATCTTGAGGATTATATTATTTCAAAGGTTGGTGAAGATAAATATCATCAATCATTAGAAATAATTGATGAAATAAAGGAAAAAGATAAAGAAACATGGAATAATATGAAGGATTTTGGTAGTGATGTTTATGAGACAGGAAAAGACAAGATAAAAACATGGTATGAAAATTTTAGAAATAAATAATGATATGTTTTAAATACATGATAATTCATGTATTTTTTAATGCCTAATTAATATTTAAGGTTATAATAGACAATTTATAATGTATTAATGAGAAAATTATTTTAAGGTAAAGGAGTGTGATATTTAGTTATAGACTTATTAAAACTAGATTTTTAATATTAAGGAAAGGAGATAAAGTGAGAAGATTTTTTATTTTAGTTTTAATTTTTACATCGTTATTTAGCTCTTTAAATAGTGTTAAAGCATTGGACGAAGAATATACTATTTATAATGTTGGAGATAGTGTTACTTTAGTAGATGGTACTAAGTGGCATGTTATTTCTTATAGTGGAGATGATAGTGATAGTTTAACAATATTTAGCGATTATTTCGTATTACAAGATGGAACACAGTATCAAAGTTGGGATATAGAATGGCTTAATAATCTTTTTTCGATTACTAGCGAAAATTTTGGTAAATTTGATGATGGAAGACTTTATATTAATAATACATTTTGTAGTGAACCAGTAGATGGTGAGGAATATACATATTGTAATATTTATGAAAAAGCTGATAGTACTATTACAATAGATGATAGATCTGGGACTGTTAGTGAAGATAGTTATATAAAAAAATATCTTAATGACAAATTTTTACCAAATCTAAAACTTAACCTAGTTAATAATAATGGACTAGATGATTCGATTTCAGTTAGACTAATGAACATTGATGAAATAGCAAATATAGAAGAATTAAATTTATCTTCTAGTAGTGTCAATAATATTTCCCAAAAAGATTCGCTTATATTAATAGCTAATTAAAAAACAAATTGGTTAAAAGCATATAGTAGTGATGGAAAAGCCCCCTATGTTGGTTATTATACAATGAGTCCTGCATTAGTTTCTTATGATGAAGATTATAATTCATCTATTCAATCCGAATATGTTTATGCGGTTACAGGTGATGGAGTCTATATAACAAACAATTTAGCTGGCGAATTTACTTAAATTTAAATGGAAAAGTTGGTGGCTCTACAGGTATTCGTCCTGTAGTTATCTTAAATAAGGCAAATGTTATTGGTTCTAAGGAGAATAAAATTTTAAATAATATAGATGATTCTAAACCAGTTGACAAGGATAAAACAGAGCCAGATCAAACAAAACCGACTTTAACAAATAAAATTGAAAACCCTAAAACATTAGATTTAAATAATAATAAATACTTATTATTTAATGGAATAGGTTTTATAGGTGTTTGTGGATTAATCTTTTCTTTAGCGTATAAAGCAAAGAAGAGTAAATAATAAATTAAATTTTATATATTTTGCAAAAAATGTTGAATAAGGAGATGAATTTTAAATTATGAAAAAAAGTATTATTATATTATTTTTAACATTGATAACATTGCTAATGAGTGGATGCTCTATGCCATTTGCATCTAATGAAGAAACAATTACTTGTAAAATGGATTTTATCTTCAATATGCAAGCAGATGCTACTTTTAAAGATGATAAATTAATAAAATGTGTTCTAGTACAAAAACTTGATACGAGTGATATGACAAAAGAAGAAATAGATTTAATGAAGCAATCAATGTCAAATGATACAAAAAATACAGCTGGGGTTGCAATTAAGATAGAAGAAAAAAATGGTGCTATCATTAATACAATAATTTACGATATTGCTAAAATGACTGATGAAGAACTTGAAGAAAGGGGAATGTCAAAAAATATGACTAAAGAAGAATATGAAAAGATGGTTAAAGAATCAGGAATGGTTTGTGATTAATCTATATGAAGAAATTTTTGTTATGTTTATTTAGTTGTTTATTGGTGTGTAGTTGTCAATTTAATAAGACCAATGATAAAACTAATGCAAAAGATGAACAAAAAATTATAGATTATAGAAATTTAAAAACAATTGAGTTAGGTGGAATTGAAGTATCAACCATACTTGATATAGTTGGTAAAAATAATATTAGTGAATTTATTCAATCAAAGAGTAAAGATAAAATAAGAATTGTTTATGAAAAGAATAGTGTGAGTGATAAAGACTATATTAAATATATTACTTATTTATATAATGAATGTTTTGGACATGCTAGTATTTTGGGCTCAATAAATATGAGTGACGAAATAGGTAATTATCAAGAATTTTATAAAGTAACTCCTAAGTCCGGGGAAGTATTAGTAATAACCATAAGTGAGTCATTAAGAAATTCAATGTCCGTCTATACCATTTCTTACGAATTAATCGATTTTGATGACGAGATATATTATACAATGTTTATTGGCGATAATGAAGGTGAGTGGAATACTAAATGTGCGAAAAATGAGGATTTTGTTTTTTAAATGAAAGGTTATAAAAGAAATTAAAGTAAGTAAAATATTTTTTTAGTTAAATATAATTGAAAAATATGCTAGAATACTTTTATAAATTATTTATGTTGGGGACTAATGTTATAGTTTTTTTAAATAATTTAGATTGATAGTATTTTTAATCTTTATTATTTAGATAATGTTTTGTCAATAATATATTATAAAGATACTGCAAAAATATAATGCGGCTTTTTATATGAATTTTACAAATAATATTTACAAATTTTTACGTTACTTTTCTGCTTAATAATTTAATTATTTAATATTTATTGATAAACAATTTATTTTAGGCTAGAATAATAATAGGTGATAATATGAAAATAGGTTTTGCGTGTGATCATAGTGGATTAAAAGCAAACAATCACGGATTTATTGTTAGAGATGAGATTATAAAATATTTAAGAAATAATAATTATGATGTTGTAGATATGGGTCCCAAAAAGTTGATACCAACTGATGATTATCCTGATTATGTAATTAAATTAGGTGAAGCTATAAGAGATAAAAAAATTGATTTTGGTATTATAATGTGTGGAACTGGTATAGGTGCTAGTATTGCTTGTAATAAAGTAAAAGGTGTAAGATGCGCACAAGTAAATACAATGCATGAGGCCAAAATGACGAGACTTGATAATGATGCAAATGTTTTATCGATAGGAATGAATATGAGTTTAGAAAAATTACACAAAATAATTGATACTTTTTTAAATACACCTAAGTCAGATCACGAAAGACATCGTCGTCGAATTGATAAGATAACAGCTTATGAACGTTAGAACGATTTTATATTGTGTAATTGTTCCTATAACTATTTGGGCAATGGAAAGTTTAAATATAAATCATTTGTTTAAGAAAAATCGTTATTACCAATCAAGATTAGTATATTTACTTTTATCATTAGCAATATCATATTTAGTTGTTAATTTTTTCATGGATTTTTTTCTTAGTACTAAAATTTAAGTGAGTGAGTTATTGATTTAGAAGTCAAACAAATAAAAGATTTGATTAATGAAATATATTTTAATAAAAATCACGATTTAGATTTACAAAAAAAATTATTATCTTTACTGTCATGTTATATAGGTAAAAATTATTATAATTTAACTATTCTATTTCGTTTAATTTTGAATTAAAAGAGGATAAAAATCTATTAGGAGAATATTTACTTGAAGATAATATAATTTTATATTATATGAATAATTTGGCTACAATGTTTGAAAATATAAATTCTTTTTTTGAAGTTATTTTTGTTGTTAGTCATGAATTAGGCCATGCTTATAATCCGCATATGCGAAATAATGTATATAATTTTTTAAGTAAATATGATGATTTAAATAATTTAATAAATTATCATAATATATTTTATGATATAGAATGGCTTAAAAAGATAGTTATTTCATTAATTTATGAATCTAAGATAAATATTGATGGTACTTATAGTGAAGAGTGAATTGGAGAGCTAAAGAGAATAGTTGATGAGTATTTATTACGAGGTGAGAATAGAAAAAATAAATAATTTTCTATTTTTTTGTATATTTAAATTTTTTTGTCACATAATAAAATGAATAATCTTTTTTCTTCATCATAGATATAATTAGAACGATGGTGATATAATGAAAAAATTAATTTTTACAACAATATTAATAATTCTAATTCCGTATATTTTTATAAGTATTTTTATTCGTGAACCAGAAGAAATAAAATTTAAATATATGAGTAATATGACGATTAGAATTAAAAGGTCAGCTACTGGTGTTATTGATGTTGTACCAATTGAAGAATATATTGTTGGCGTGGTATCAGGTGAAGTCCCAATTAGTTTTGAAATGGATGCTTTAAAGGCCCAAGCAGTTGCAGCTCGTAGTTATGTTTTAAAGCAATTAGAGTATAATCGTAATAATGATTATGATGTTGTTGATACAGTTATGAATCAGGTATATTTAGATAGTGATCAACTTAAAAATAGATGGGGTAATAATTATATAACAAATTTAAATAAAGCTAAAATGGCTGTATTAGAAACTAAGGGTGAATATTTAGATTGTAATGGAAGTGTTGTAGAAGCTTTATTTTTTTCAACAAGTACTGGCTATACGGAAAATAGTGGTGAAGTTTTTCCAACGCAACAACCTTATTTAAAAAGTGTAGCTTCGACTTGGGATGCTGATGTGTCACCTGTTTTTAACGATTATTTTTATTTTAAATTATGGGATTTTTATAGTAAATTAGGTTTACCATATTCAGATACCTTATATGTTGAGGCTATCAATACAACAAGTACTGGACGTATTAAACAAGTAAAAATTAATGGAAAAATATTTAGTGGGGATGATGTCCAATATTTACTTGGTTTAAGGTCAACTTTTTTCTCGATAATTCAAAATGGTGAAGATATTACCGTTAATACAAAGGGATATGGTCATGGTGTTGGTATGAGCCAGTATGGTGCGCAAGGTATGGCTTTGAACGGATATAAATATGATGAGATTTTAAAATATTATTATCAAGGTGTTGAAATTAAAAAAATTTATTAATTTTTTGTATAATTTTTGTCATATGGTTAAGACTTAAAATAGAGGTGGAAATATGACAAAAAGAAGATTAAAAAAACCTGTGGCTTATGTTTTATATGGATTAGTATTTGTATCAGTATTTGGCGCAATTTTTTCGATTGAATCAGCAACAAGTCCAAAACTTCAAGAGCCAGATATGGAGTATGTATCAAAAACAATAATAGAAAATAATGAACCAGTTGTAGCGATTAATAATGTCATTAAAAGACCTTATAATAATGAAACTGTTAAAATAATTAAAGATTATTATGATTATAAGGATGAATCGGTAGAACAAGAAAATTCTATTATTTATTATGAAGATACCTATTTACAAAGTAGTGGGGTTTCTTATGGCGGCGATGTTTCATTTGAGGTTCTTAGTATATTAGATGGAACAGTTAGTTCAGTAACTGAGAATGATTTGTTAGGAAATATTGTGGAAATTGATCATGGAAATGGAATAATTGGCTATTACCAAAGTTTAAGTGATATTGAAGTAAAAAAAGGTGATACAGTTGTTCAAGGTCAAAAGTTAGGAAAAAGTGGTTTTTCTAATATTGCTAAAGATCTAAATGATCATTTAAATTTCGAATTATCGATTAAGGGTAAATTAGTTAATCCTGAAAATTATTATGATCGAAATATAAGTGATTTAGAGGAGCAATAGCTCTTTTTTAGGTATAAAATATACCCTTTTCTATATAATTTAGTAAAGGGGTGTAGAGATGAATTCTGCTATTTCAGAAAGAGTTAAAAATGAGGCTCTTTATATTATTGATACCGAAAAAACAATAAGAGAGATTGCAGCAATATTTAAAGTTTCAAAAAGTACAGTTCATAAAGATTTACACGAAAGACTTTTATTAATAGATGAAAAATTGTTTATGCGTGTTGAGAAAATATTAAAATATCACATTGATGTTCGTCATATACGAGGTGGCGAGTCAACGCGAAATAAATACTTAGAACAAAAATATAGTTAGAAAGGAAATATTATGTTTGCAAAGGATATAGGAATAGATTTAGGAACAGCTAACGTACTAATTTATGTTAAAGGCCAAGGCATTGTCTTAAATGAGCCTAGTGTTGTAGCAATTGATTCGGAAACAAGAAAGCCACTAGCAGTTGGTAAAGAGGCCCATGAAATGTTAGGAAGAACACCAGGTCGAGTTAATGCGATAAGGCCTTTAAAAGATGGTGTAATTGCTGACTTTGAGATTACAGAAATAATGCTTAATCATTTTATTAAAAAAATTAATGGTAAAGGTTTTTGGTCAAAACCACGAATTTTAATTTGTTGTCCTTCTAATATTACACAAGTTGAAAAAAATGCGATTAAGGAAGCAGCTGAGCGTACTGGAGCTAAAAGAGTTTTGTTGGATGATGAACCAAAAGTGGCAGCTGTCGGAGCTGGACTTGATATTTCTAAACCAAGTGGCAATATGGTTATTGACATTGGTGGTGGGACAACTGATGTTGCAATATTATCACTTGGGGGAATTGTTACAAGTGAATCAATCAAGGTAGCAGGTGATACATTTGATTCAGATATTATGAAATATATTAAAGATAAATATAAATTATTAGTTGGTGAGAAAACAGCTCAAGAAATTAAATTGACAATTGGCAACGTGTTTCCTGAGGCTAAGGGTGATAAAATGGATGTAAGAGGAAGGGACTTAGTTACAGGGCTACCTAAAACTATTACAATATCTTCTAAAGAAATTGAAGAGGCGCTGAAAGAGAGTATTGAAGTAATTATTCATGCTGCCAAAACGGTTTTAGAAAAAACGCCACCAGAATTATCGGCCGATATAATTGATAAAGGAATAGTTTTAACGGGTGGTGGGGCTCTTCTTAAAGGTTTTGACAAATTATTGTCTCAAGAGCTTAAAGTGCCTGTATACGTTGCTGAAAGTCCACTTACTTGTGTAGCTGAAGGAACAGGAATAATGCTAGATAATCTCAACTTAGTGGCTGATTAGAAAAATCATTAAAAATCAATAAATCCTTGATTTTTTTTTTTGTACTGTCTATAATGAAGTTAGGTGGTTTTATGGAAGAAGTAATTGTAAAAATAGTCATGATTGTTGTAACAACTTTTTGTTTTGTTGCAATAATAATGCCATTTATCAAGAAGTTAGCACTTCAAATAGGGGCGGTAGATATGCCGAGAACAAGGCATATTCATACTAAGCCTATGCCCAAAATGGGTGGAATCGGGATTTTTTTAGGTTTTTTATTGGGATATATGTTATTTGGTACACCTAGTGTTCAAATGAATTCAATTTTAATTGGTGGATTTATAATTATTTTAATTGGGTTAATTGACGATATGACGGAACTCAAACCATTAATAAAATTTATAGGGCAATTGGCTTCAGCTTGTGTTATTGTTTTTTATGGTCAGTTTTTATTAAATGATGTCAGTGCTTTTGGTATTTATTTACATTTTGGCTTTTTAGCTTATCCAATTACAATATTTTTTATATTAGGATGTATCAATTGTATTAATTTAATTGATGGCTTGGATGGATTATCAAGTGGTATCAGTTCTATTTATTTTTTAACAGTTGGTATAATCGCAACCATTCAAGGACATTTTGGCCTAGATTTTCTTTTATCATTTGTAATGTTAGGCTCAACTTTAGGATTTTTAGTTCATAATTTCCATCCAGCTAGTATTTTTGTTGGGGATTCAGGCTCAATGTTCATGGGATTCATTATTTCTGTTATAGCTTTACTTGGATTTAAAAATGTTACAATGACGTCACTGATAATTCCGTTACTTATATTAGCAATTCCTATTTTGGATACTTTGTTTGCCATAATTCGTCGTTTATTAAAGGGCGAAAGTCCATCAAAGGCAGATAAATTTCATATTCATCATCAATTTTTAAATCGTAATTTTTCACAAACAGCAACCGTATTAATTATATATTTTATTGATTTATTATTTGCTTTTGCGTCAATATTATATGTTTTAAAGGATAGAATGCTTGGTTATATTGTTTATGGCATTTTAATGGTTATAGTTTTAATTTTTATTTTAAAAACTAATGTTGTTTTTGATAAAGATAATAATATTATTATTGATAAAATAAAAAAGGGAAAAGAATTAAGCAGCAATAAAGAAAAAGAGCCTATAAAAAATAAAATAAGTAGTAATAAAAAGAAAGTTAATAAAAAAGAAAAAAAATAGTATATTTTAATAATCACTTATAATAATAATAATAGGTGATTTTTTTATGGAGATGATATATAAAGTTGATATGATAGAAGTTTTAGAGGTGATAATTAGGAGTTTATTATCGCTAGCGACTCTTTTTATAGCAACGAAAATAATTGGTAAAAAGCAAGTATCAGAATTAAGTTTATTTGATTATGTTATTGGTATCTCGATTGGTAATTTCGCGGCTGAAATATCGCTTAGCAATGATATTCAGTATGTAAATTCATTTGTTGCGGTAATGGTTTTTGGGATAATATCTTACTTAGTATCGATATGGTCTTTAAAAAGTATGCGAATGCGAAGATTTTTTTTAGGTAAACCAACTATGCTGATTCAAGATGGGCATATAATTCGTAAAAACTTGAAAAAGGTGCGAATGAATGTTAATGAGTTATTGCAACAGTGTCGTACTAATGGTAATTTTGATTTAAATGAGGTAGAGTACGCTATAATGGAATCAAACGGTCAAATTAGTATTTTACCTAAGGCAGAGAACAAACCAGTAACTCCCAAGGATACAAAGTTGAAAGTTGATAAATCATTTATGTGTGCGAATGTTATAATTGATGGGAAAATAATTATAAATAATTTACTTAATATGAATAAAGACGAAGCTTGGTTAGAAAAGGAATTAAAGGTTAAAGGTTATAATGATTATTCTAATATATTATTGGCAACATTAGATCCAAATGAAAAATTGACAATTTATGAAGATAATCGAGCTTTGAAAGTTAGAGATATTTTAGAATAGACTTTTAAGTCTTTTTTTGTTATATTAATAGTAGGTGATAGTATGGACGATTATTTTGTTAGAGTATGGGTAAGTTTCATTTGGCCATTACTTACAGTGGCTATACCTGTATACGCTACTATTTTTACAGTAAATAATAGAATTAAAAATGAGAATCGCGAAAATCATAAGCCTTATTTAGCATTAAAAAAGGTTAGTGATATTGAAACAATTAATAAATATAAATATTATTTAATTTTAATAGGCAAGAATTATTTACAATCACATGAAAATATTGATTTATCAAAATTACAATTATCAGAAAATGATAAAGATATTTCGGTTAGTCTATCAATTGAAAATATTGGCTATGGGGTAGCAACAAATATTAAACTATATAATTTATTAACAGGGACAGCTATTGATGGAATGCAAGAAAAACAAGAAAATAAAAATCAAAAATTATTTACAACTTTTGATATTGCGTCATCTTTTGAAAAACAGGTCGAAGCTAGAATTGTCAGTTCTATTTTAGATGTTGATGGGGTTGTTGTTGAAGATCATAATCGTATATTATGTGTATATAAAGATTTAAATAATAACATTTATAGTTTTATCATTAGCATTAACATTAAACAAACTGGTCACTATGATTTCTTTTCTTATCAACCATCTAGTAAAAGTTATAAAAAATGGGTTTTAGAAAATAAGAAACAATATAAAATGATTATGAAAAATTATCGAGAGTTTTAATTAAATATATTAATTACGAGGAATCGTAATTTTTTACTATAATTCTTAAGTTAAATCAACTTCATCCCCATTAAGTTGAAAAATACAATTATAGCCTAAATATTTGCTAGCTTTAATAGGAATTGTGATTCCTTTTTTCCATTCTGATGATAATATTTCTCTAGAAAAATTTTCATTTACAATATAGTTTATTATTATTTTATTATCTTCAACCGTTAAAGTAGTTTCTTCAATATTTAACAAGTTGTTATACCAACGATCTTGTTTTCCCAATTCTAAAACTCTATTTTTTGATATATCAATTTTATCAGCAAGTAGAAGAGCCGCACCTATGGGGCTATTAATTTCATTACCATTTGAATGGTCTTCGATTGCGTGAATTATTATATTCTTGCTTTTTTGCGATAGTGTTGTTTTATCTAGAAAGTGTATGCACATTTGACTACTTCGATATGCATGTCCTTTTTTACCCTCTATCGCACCTATATCATGTAGTAAACCAGCAATTTTTCCTAATTCAATGACAGCATTATTAAAATTAAGTTTTGTTAATAAGTTTTCAATGGTTTTTATTACAAAGTTAGTATGATATTTTCCATGACAAGCTAGTAGGCTATTTTTATTAATCTGATTTATTGAATTAATAATGTTATTTAGTTCTTTATCATGATTAAGTAAATCATAATTGTTCATGCTTTATCCCTCCATTACCGATATTCTTATTTTATCATACTTTCTTTTTTGATTAAAGTTGTCCCTATTTGTCTGTATTAAATGAAACTTTTTAATAAAAAGACTTCCAAAGTTGGAAGTTTAAAATAGTCATATTATATTTTCATAACTTTTCTTTTTTCAGTTGGTTGTTTGTTGTCAGTACCAAGATTTATTTGTCTATATTTGATAAAATCTTCAATATTTTCATTTACTAAATTTAATAACTCAATAGGTAATCCTAATTGGTTAGAAATAAATTTATCTGGTTGTTCACCGATTATAATTAAATCTTTTACTTTGCCGCCATCATCAAAAATGGTATTGTTTTTAAATGCTTCAATGACTTCTTTTTTATATTTAAAGGCCCATTCAAAATTTAGATATTCTTCATCATCATTTTCCTCTGTATAAAATAATGTCGGTTCACCAAAATTTTTAGATAATACTTGATAAAAGTCGCTTAATGCCGCAAGTTTATGACCAACTGTTTTTTTAGAAAGTGGGTTGTTTCCAACACCTATTCTTAAAAAACCATCTTTTAAAAACTTATAGTAAAATTTTACTAGTTCTTTTTTTTCTTCTAAATATCCATTATAAGTATTAGATGGAATGCAGTTGTATGATCCGCCCATAATCTGCGCATAAACATTCCAAGAAAAAGCAATTTTTCCTTTAATTTCATTGTTTAAAATTTGTGCTAATTCCTTGCAATCATCACCATTAGAATATAATTCATTGTAATTCAATTCGAAAACCTCCTTTATGTGCTTAATATTAAAACACAAAATTATAGATTTACAACAAAATATTTACTTTTTATTATTTAATATGCTATAATATTCCAGTCAAAGAGGAAGTGTATTTATGGAAATAAGAAATATTGCGATTATTGCGCATGTTGACCATGGAAAAACAACATTGGTTGATAAATTATTACAAATGTCGGGTACTTTTAGGGCTAATGAAGAAGTTCAAGAGCGTGTTATGGATTCAAATGATATTGAAAGAGAACGTGGAATTACTATTTTGGCCAAAACAACAGCAATTGATTATAAAGGAACACGTATTAATATTTTAGATACGCCAGGTCATGCTGATTTTGGTGGTGAAGTTGAGCGTATTATGAATATGGTTGATGGTGTTTTATTAATTGTTGATGCTTATGAAGGGACAATGCCCCAAACGCGTTTTGTTTTAAAGAAAGCATTAGAAGCAGGGGTTATTCCTATTTTAGTTGTTAATAAAATTGATAAACCAACCGCTCGTCCTAAAGAGGTTGTTGAAGAAGTATATGATTTATTTATTGAATTAGGTGCAGATATTGAACAACTAGAATTCCCAATTATTTATGCATCAGGTTTAGCTGGGACATCAAGTTTTGATCCTGATGTTACGACGCAACAACCAACTATGGATCCAATCTTAGATACGGTTATAAAATATATTCCTGCTCCTAAGGTAAGTGATGGAACATTACAATTTCAGCCGGCTTTATTAGATTATAATGATTTCGTTGGAAGAATTGGGATTGGGCTTATTAAAAGAGGTTCAATGAAGGTTAATTCGACCGTTTCATGTGTTCGTTTAGATGGCTCTATTAAACAATTTAGGATTCAAAAAATGTTTGGTTTTATGGGTTTAAAACGAATTGAAATAGAGGAGGCTCATGCTGGTGATATTGTAGCCATTGCTGGGTTACCTGATATTTCGGTTGGCGAAACAGTTTGTGAAGTAGGACGTGAAGAGGCTTTACCAATCTTACGTATTGATGAACCAACGCTACAAATGAAATTTGGGGTTAACTCTAGTCCTTTTAATGGTAAAGATGGTAAATTTTTAACAGCTCGTAAAATAGAAGAACGCTTATTTAAAGAAACCGAAAAAGATGTCAGTTTAAAAGTTGTACCAAGTGAAAATGAGTCTTGGATAGTATCGGGTCGTGGTGAATTACATTTAGGAATACTAATTGAGAATATGCGTCGTGAAGGCTTTGAATTGCAAGTATCTAAACCAGAAGTTATTATTAAAGAAATTGATGGAGTAAAATGTGAGCCTTTTGAGGAATTACAAATTGAATGTCCTGAAGAAAGTGTTGGAAATGTCATTGAAAAATTAGGTGTACGTGGCGCAATTATGGAAAATATGACCAATTATAACGGTTTAGTTAGACTTTTGTATACAATTCCATCGCGTGGTTTAATTGGTTTTACAACTGATTTTATGACAATGACAAAAGGTTATGGTATTATAAATCATACATTTAAAGAATATCGTCCTTATGAGACAGTAGATATTGGTGAACGTAGTTTAGGCGTTTTAGTGTCAATGGAAAATGGTAAATCAACCGCTTATGCCCTAGGTCAATTAGAAGATCGTGGTATAATGTTTATTGAACCAGGTGAAGATATATATGAAGGTATGATTGTTGGTGAACACACACGTGATAATGATTTGGCTGTTAACGTTGTAAAGGGAAAGAACTTAACTAATACAAGAAGTGCTGGAAAAGACCATACAGTCGTTTTAAAAAGACCACGTTTAATAACATTGGAATATGCTTTAGATTATATTAATTCTGATGAATTAGTTGAGGTTACACCAAATCATATTAGACTTAGAAAAAAAATTCTTAATACTAATGAACGAAAGAAATTTGATAGTAGAAAAACAGCTTAGGTTTTTAAATGGAATATTACATTCCATTTTTTTATTTACTTTTTATATTTTTAACGTTATAATATACATTAATAATTTATATTTTAGGAGTTTAATATGGATAAAATAAGTAGTTTAATTGAATATTTTAAAAGTTTAGTTGATTGTTTATATCATCAATACTTTTCTTTAAAAGAAAAAGAAGATGGCTTTAAAATTAGTTAATAATAAAGATTTTACCGAATTGTTTTTTGATAGTGACTATATTAAAATGCTTTTAGCAAATGATTTAAGTGTCGATATTCCCGAGGTGGCGATATTAGTTGATGACATTGCTGAAATGTATGATTTAGGTAATTCAAACGAAGTTTTTGATACAAAAAACTATAAATCAATTAATGATGCTTCTAATGATATACAGACTGATTATAAAGATTTAGAATATGTTAGAAAAAAGTTATTGTTTAGTTCATTAAATAATAATGGTATAAATCAAAGTCAAAATGTAATGAAACATTGGTTTATTATAATGTTAAAAAGTACATATATAAATATATATGTCAAAAAACAAGATGGTCCTGATAAATTAACAGAATTAGATAATAACTTTTTTGACTTAATAACTAAAAATGAAAATACCTTTGAAGAATTATTTTATAAATTTATGCATGATAAAAAGTTTTCGGCATATTTGATAGGTAGTTTTTATTTTGATAATGTTGATAAAGAATTAGTTGATTTTGAAGAAGATGAACGAATATATAAAGAAAATAAAATAGATGAGAAAATAAAAAAATATATATTTAATAGGTGATATATATGGATGAAAATATAATTAATATAATGATAGCTCAAGATAAGTTAAATATGTTGTGTACAGATTCATTTGATATTGCGTATCCAATTAGGAATATTAATTCTATAATTAAGGCTGATAATAAGCATCAAAATTATATAATTGATATTGTTTTGGCAAATTATTTAGCTAGAAATTATAATTCTAATAATAAAGAAAAAACTGGTTTATGTAATTTAATTTATGATTATGCTGATAACAAGGATTTTTTAAGACAGATGTTTATAAATAATGTTGGCTTTGCTAATGAATTAATAAGTAATTATTATAATCACCATTTTTCGGGGTCTGATATTAATATTGAAACACTTGATGAAAAAATAAAAAAGCGTGTTTTAATAATTTCGCCAATTTTTGATAGTATTGATTTTAAGTGTGTAACTGATTTAGCGCGATTAATTTTGTTTAAATTGGTTGATATTCAAAATAAAATTCATGATGATTTAAATTATGATTTAATTTTAGAGACAATGGATGATGCAATATTACAAAGAATTATTGTTGGTGACGCTTATACATATATGTGTTATAATAATGAAGGCGGAGAATTTAGTAATTATATTAATATAATTGAAGAAGGTTGTGCTGATTTTGATACAATATGGGATTATGTAAATCAAAATGATGAATGTATTCGTAGTTTTATAATATATGCGATTAATCTTTTTAATTATGAGGCAGAATTTTCAAAAATTTACGAAAGTTTGAACAAGTGTAATTCTAATTTTTTAGAAACATTAAAGAAAGTGAATCCATATTATAAGTTAGATTATTTAAGTGATATAAATATTAAAAGATATAGAAAGTAGTGTTTTTATGCGAGGTGACCATTTAAATTTAAGTTTTGGTATTAATGAAATTTATAAAGACGCTAATTTTTTATTAAATGAAAATGATAAAGTAGGTATTGTTGGCGTAAATGGGGCTGGCAAGTCTACTCTTTTTCATGTAATACTAGGAAATATTAAATTGGATAGTGGTAAAATAATTATACCCAAAAATAAGAAAATTGGTTATTTACCACAAGAAATTGTTACTTCTAGCGATATAACAGTTTTAGATTATCTATTAGAAGCTCGTCCAATAAAAAGATTAGAACAAAAATTAGTTAAATTGTATGAAGATGTAGCTAATTCTTGCGAAAAAGAACAAAGTAAGATTTTAAAGGAGATAGCTAAAACCCAAGATTTATTAGATTATTATGATTGCTATAATGCGGAAAATATTTTATTTGAGATAATTGATAATATGCATATTGCTTATGAGTTATTAGATTTAAAAATGACTGATTTATCAGGTGGTCAAAAATCAAAAATAGCTTTTGCGCATTTACTTTATTCAAAAGCATCAATTTTATTATTGGATGAACCAACTAATCATTTAGATGTTGATACAAGAGATTATGTTACCAATTATTTAAAAAATTATCAGGGCACAATTTTGGTTATTTCTCATGATATAGATTTTTTAAATAAAATCATAAATAAGGTAATGTATATTGATAAGGCTAATAAAAATATTTCTGTTTATAATGGTGATTATAATGATTATTTAAAAAAATCCACAATGTTAAAGGAAAATAAGGAACGATTAATTGTGCGTCAGGAAAAAGAGCAAGAAAAACTTAGAAGTATTGTTTTACAATATAGTAATTCATCGGGGAAAAGAAAAAGAATGGCCCAAAGTCGTGAAAAATTGTTAAATAAGAAAATGCAAAATAATATTGTTAGGGATAAAGAATATAAGTCAGTTAAATTCAATGTTAAACCATTAAGGGAAGGCTCAAAAGTTCCATTAAAAGTAAATAATATTACTTTTGGGTATGATAAACTATTAATTAGCGATTTATCATTTGTTATTAATAATCGTGAAAGATTTTTAATCGTTGGTGAAAATGGTGTAGGTAAAACGACTTTACTTAAATTATTAATGGGAATTTTAAATGTTCAGAGTGGGGTTATTAATTATGGTAGTAAAACGGATATAGCCTATTATGCTCAAGAACAGGAGTCTTTAGATTTAGAAAAAAGTGTTTTAGAAAATGTTGATGATTCGCTATATAGTGAGAAAGAGCTTAGAACAATGCTAGGTAGCTTTTTATTTTTTGATGATGATGTTTTTAAGAAAGTTAGTGTTTTATCACCGGGAGAAAAAGCACGTTTATCACTTTTAAAAGTAATGTTAAAAAAGGCTAATTTATTATTGCTTGATGAACCAACTAATCATTTAGATCCAGAGACACAAAAAATAATCGGTCAAAATTTTGCCGATTATGAAGGTACGATTATTTTAGTTAGTCATAATAAAAACTTTGTTAATCAAATTGGTATTGATCGAATGCTTATTTTGCCAAGTGGAAAAATTACTAATTATAGTGATGAATTACTAGATTACTATTATGAAATAAATAATAAATCCTAGGCGTTTTCAATTAATTTGGTAATTAATTTTTTATATGATATTTTTTCGTTTTCCATTAATTTAGGATACATACTAATAGTTGTAAAGCCTGGTAGAGTATTAATTTCGTTTATAAATATTTCTTTAGTTTCGGGTTTATAGAAAAAATCAATTCGCGATAAGCCTTTTGCATTTAAGCCGATAAAGGCTTTTTTGGCGTATTCTTTAATTTGTTTTATAATATCTTTTGGAATATCAGTTGGAATAATGGTTCTCGAATTATCATTATAGTATTTGGCATCATAATCATACCATTCATTACCTGATAAGATTTCACCAGGTTCGGATATAATCAATTCTTTATCTTCCAAGACAGCTATTTCTAATTCTCTCGCTTTAATAAATTCTTCAATGATAATTTTAGAATCATATTTTTTAGCTGTTTCAATAGCTCTATTTAATTCTTTTTTATTATTTGCTTTTGATATTCCAATTGATGATCCGCCATTAGCTGGCTTAACAATCATTGGGAATTTTAAATTTTTAATAATATTTTTAATATTTATATTATTTTCAAAACTTACATATTTTACTTGGGGTATATTTAATTTTTCAAAGACGTATTTTGAGAAAATTTTGTCCATACCAATCGCACTACTTGTTGTTCTACATCCTACATATTTTATGTTAAATAAATCGAGCATTCCTTGTAAGCGGCCATCTTCTCCGTTACTACCATGAATGATTGGAAAGATGACATCAAATTTTTGTAGGAATTCAATGATATTATCTATTTTTGATACATTTTTTTCAATCCAATCGCCAGTCTCTAAGCATTCGATATCGTCATTATAAATATACCATGCATTGTCTAAATTAATGCCAGCGCTTGTTACATCATAGTTTTTTCTATCAATATTTTCTAAGATACATTTAGCTGATTTACATGATATATAATGTTCTGTTGAGTTGCCACCAAATAAAATTAAGATTTTTTTCATAATTCACCTCGATAAATAATATGTTTTAGTGTCACGAATATTGAATTTTTTCACATATGATTTGCTTTTTTTTTAATTTAGTGATATAGTATATTTGGTTTAATTTATTTCGTATCTTTCTTTTTTTGAAAGCCTAAATAAATTTTTAAATCAAATTCAAAAAAAGGAGGTATATGCATGGAATTTAAAGATGAAACTTTGAAATGCAAAGATTGTGGTGCTGAATTCGTTTTTACTGCTGGTGAACAACAATTTTATCAGGAAAAAGGTTTTACAAATAAACCTCAAAGATGTAAAGCTTGTCGTGATGCAAGAAAAGCACAAAGAAATAATGCACAACAAAACTAATTATTTGTTTATAAAAAAAGTTTCTTAAGAATTTATCTTAAGAAACTTTTTTGTTTTTATATTTTTCTAGATAATAATCGCGTAGTTCTTTAAATCTTTGATAATGAATTATTTCTCTTTGACGTAAGAATGCAAGTGGCGCTAAAATATCTGGATCATCAGTTAAATCCATAAGATGTTCGTAAGTTGCTCTAGCACGTTGTTCAGCCCCCATATTACTTTCAATATCAGCAATATAGTCACCAGCAATTTTGATATAAGTCATGCTAAAAGGATTTCCGAATGAATCAGCTGGAAATAAATCCATTCCAAATTGGGCATAGTGGCTTCCTAGACCAGCTGCATCTAATTCTTGTGGTGTTGCGCCTTTCATTAATTGATATAGCATAGCTGAAATTATTTCAACGTGGGCTAATTCTTCTGTACCAATATCGGTTAAAAGAGCTTTCCCTTTTTCATCAGGCATTGTATATCTTTGATCTAAATATTGCCATGCTGCAGCTAGTTCGCCAGCAGGTCCACCATATTGTGTAATGATGTATTTAGCCATTTTTAAATCTTTTTTTTGAATATTTACAGGATACTGTAATTTTTTTTCATATTTCCACATATTTTATACCTCCCTAATTTTCCCATGGCCATGGTCTATTATCCCAAGCCCAAGGTGTTACTGAATTAGCATTACTATTTACGAATAGTGGACCATACTGATTTTCATATTGTTCAATTGCGCGATTTGATTCCATTCTATATTCATTGAATTTTTGAATCATTTGTTGATCATTTGGAAAATTATCAAGATATAAATTTAGGTCATGAGCGGCAAAACATAATGAATCAATGTATGTTAACAATTCTGCTTGTTCGTTCATTGGTTCGACTTCGAATGGTCTTCTTATTTTATATTCATCATATAAATTTGGAAACATATTTCCTCTTATAAAACCTTGATATGGTTCATATAAGTTTTGTTGTGCTCCAACATTCATATTATTATAACCACTTGGGTTATTCATATTATCTATGGCATTATAATTTTCGATAAAATTACCATAATTGTTTTGGTTATTCATTTTATTTTGGTAATTAATGAAGTTTTTCATATTATTCCTCCCAGTTTTATTGTATGATTACCTAAATTTTATGTATAGGTAAGTGTCTATATCAATATAATGTAAAGTAGAAAGGAATAAATTTTATGTTTTTATCTTAAAGTACTTGAAATATATCTTTTGTTTTGGTAGAATATATTCGTATCTTTTAAGAGATATGGCGAGTATGGTGAAGGGGTTAACACGGCGGATTGTGGTTCCGTTATGCTAGGGTTCGAATCCCTATACTCGCCCCATAATAAAAATTACTCACACCAAATATTTGGTGT